>DAOUJB010000060.1:0-2178 GCA_034423155.1 Anaerolineae bacterium
GCAGGGGCTGGTCGCTGCCGGCGATGTCGATGATTTTGAGGCGGCGCATGGCCAAGCCCACGCCCCCAGCGATGAATGCGCCTTCGCCATCGGGACCGCGATGCCGCAACTGCGCGTTCATTGCCCACAGCGCGCGCTCGGCGACCGGCTGGTCGTCAAAGTGGATTACGCCGCAAATCCCGCACATCGGTCAATCGCTTCTTGAGCACATAGGCACAAAAGGTTGTCTAACGAAGGTATGCAAGTAGAAAGGAATAGCGTAGGGGCGACTCTTGAGTCGCCCACATGGACAATGGAAACACAGTGGGCGAGACAAGTCTCGCCCCTACAGTATTCGAATCAGAATAGGGTCGCCCCTTTTACGCATGACTTTCCTGGCGATACCAAGTACACAGAGATCAATAGAACTCAGTGCGTCGCCGCGGCAGACTCCTCACAGCAATACCGGCCAGCGCAGGTGCCAGTCGGTCGCTTCTTGATATACACATCCAATGCGCAGCAGTCGCGCTTCGTCAAAAGGCGCGCCCAGCACTTGCAAGCCGATCGGCAGCCCCGCCCCGTCAAAGCCGCAAGGCAAGCTTAAGCCGCAGAGCCCGGCCAGATTCGCCGAGATCGTCAAGACATCGGCCAGAATCATCGCCAGCGGGTCATCCATCACTTCGCCAAAGCGGAAAGCCGTGGTCGGAGCGACAGGTGCCAGCAGCGCATCTACCTGGTCGAACAGGTCATCAAAATCGCGGCGGATCAGTGTGCGCACAGCCTGCGCCTTGCGATAATAGGCATCGTAATAGCCGGCCGAAAGCGTATAAGTGCCCAGCATGATGCGGCGTTTGACCTCTTCGCCAAAGCCCGCGCCGCGCGTCTTTTTATAGCTGTCGATGAGGTCGCTGCCCTCCACGCGCGCGCCAAAACGAACGCCGTCAAAACGGGCGAGGTTGGCGCTGGCTTCGGCCATGGCGATGATGTAATAGGCGGGCAAGCAATACTCGGCATGCGCCAGGCTAACCTCGCGCACTTCCGCGCCCAGACTCTGCAATTGCTCCGCCGCCGCCCGAACAGCTCGCTCAACTTCTGGCTGCAAACCCTCGGCGAAGTACTCGGCAGGCAAGCCGATCTTCAAGCCGCGGAGTTCGCCCTGCATCTCCGTCAAGTAATCCGGCACGGGCGCTGGCATGCTGGTGGAATCCAGCGGGTCGTGCCCGGCGATGACCGCCATGACACGCGCCACATCCTCAACGCTGCGGGCGAAAGGACCTGTCTGGTCGAATGACGAGCCATAGGCGATCAGTCCATACCGCGAAACGCGCCCGTAGCTGGGCTTCAAAGCCGAAATGCCACAGAAAGACGCGGGCTGGCGGATGCTGCCGCCGGTGTCGCTGCCCAGGCTGGCCATCGCCATATTCGCCGCGACCGCCGCCGCGCTGCCACCACTGCTGCCGCCGGGCACATGCTCGCTGTTCCAGGGGTTGCGCGTCGGGAAGTAGCCGCTATTTTCGGTGGACGAGCCCATGGCGAATTCGTCCATGTTGAGTTTGCCCAGCAGCACCGCGCCCGCTTCTTTCAAGCGCGCCACGGCTGTCGCGTCAAAAAGCGGCACATAGCCCTGCAAGATGCGCGAGCCGCAGGTCGTTTCGATGCCTTGGGTTGAAAGCACATCTTTCAGCGCGATGGGGATGCCCAACAGCGGGCGTTCGTCGCCATTGGCGCGGGCTTTATCAGCTGCGCGCGCTTGCTCCAGCGCAATCTCGGGCGTCACCTTGATAAAAGCGCGGATGGCCGCATCATGCCGATCAATCTGCTGCAAATGCGCCTGGCACAACTCCAGCGCCGAGATCTCGCCGGATTGCATTCTCCGCAGAGCCTCGCTAATTGTCAGTCGCGTCAAATCCGCCATGGCTACCATCCGCCGTTTTATCGCGCTGCGTCATGATAGCAGAATTAGACGCAAGTTCGTCATGCGAAAAAAGGGCGATGCCGCTCATTTTCGAAACCGGCGAGGCTTGTCCGATAATTCGCGCCCGACTCCGGGTCTACCCTCCCTGATGCTTCGGGGGAGCGGGGCAGGCTGATGCGCAATCATGCCAAATTCGCGCAATTCGCTTGACAATGAACGGCCTATGGTATACCCTGAGACTATTGTGAATATCACCGTTGCCGATATGATTCAGTACTCCATAT
>DAOUJB010000061.1:0-4122 GCA_034423155.1 Anaerolineae bacterium
CACATTGTATGGCACGACGTCGATGACATCCCCGGCGGGGGCGGCGCGGAAGTTGAGAATGAATGCCGTCGTCACCATGCAGCCGCTCAGGCTCTGATAGACTGGCGGAGTGGGGCTGGGGGCGGGCGCGGGCGGTCCGTTGACCAGGGCGACCGTGCCAGCGCGATTGATCGTCGTACAGATCATGCCATCCATGCCCACGGCCGGCAGTTCCGAAACGGCTCGCGGACTGGTGGCCGCATCCAGGAAGCGGAAAGAGCCGCTGTCGCCTTCGAAGCAGATTTGCATATTGGGCAGCACCCAGCCCCAGACATCCACGCCATCGCGGAAGCCCAGCGCGAGGACTTCGGCGTTGCCGATGCCGTTGCTGTCCACCTGCCGGCACTGCGTCGAGTGGGTGATGTTGCTGATGCGGATATGATCGGTCAATGTCAAACAAGTGGAAGGCGCAGGCGTTTTCGTGAAGGAGGTGGTGGGAGTCCACGAGGGGTGCGCGACAATCCTGGTGGCTCGCTGGTTATCCCGGTCGTCCCTCGTTGGCGCAAGCACAGGCGTGCCGGTTGGAACTGGCGTGCTGGTCGGCGTATTCGTAGCCGTGCTGGTGGGCGTCGGCGTGTTGATGGGCGTATTCGTAGGCGTCGGCGTGTTGATAGGCATATTCGTAGCCGTGCTAGTGAGCGTGTTCGTAGCCGTTGCAGTTGCTGTCGCAGTTGCTGTCGCGGTTGCAGTGGGTGTTGCTGTCGCGGTTGCCGTTGCGGTTGGCGTCTGCGTATTAGTCGGTGTGGGCGTGCTAGTCGGTGTGGGCATGGCGGTAGGCGTGTTTGTGGGCGTGCTGGTTGCGGTCGGCGCGGCACCCACTAATTCAAAAGCGCCGATGTCGCAACTGCCGCCGGCAGGCTGTGGACGGCTTGTGCCCACCTGGTCGACGGTCACACCGGCCAAACAGGCGACGGCATTGACAGCCGGGCTATTCGATGGCAGCGCGAAATAAGGCGGAGAGCCGGTCACGCTGCTGGGCAAGCGGGGATCGGCGCTGGAGAAGGGCGTCCCGCAGTTGCCGGTGCGGATGAGATTGGTGTTGACACCAGTGACAGTAGAGGTTTGTCGGCAGTCGTCGCCGGTGTTGCCGGATAGCAGGCTGTTCTTGATCTCGACGCCCGATGCGCTAGTGTAGACGCCGCCGCCGCCGTTGCTCCCGGCGGTATTGTTGGTGATAGTCACATGCAGCAATTTGACCGTGCCGCCGCTGGCGTAGACCGCCCCGCCCCTGGAAGCGCTATTGCCGTAAAAGGTGCTGTTGCTGATCGTTGTCGAACCGGAGGAACTGGATGCGTAGATCGCGCCGGCGTAGCCCGCCCCTTGGCCGCGGTTGCCATTAAATGCGCTGCGGCTGACAGTCAAGTTGCCGTGATTGTAAATGGCGCCGCCATCTGCGCTGCCGATCGTCTTGTTATTGGAAAATCGGCTGTTGAAGATAGTCGCCGTTGTGCCGCTGCCGGCAACAAATATCGCGCCGCCGTGACCATCGACGGAATTGTCGCTCATCACGCTGTTGTTGAGCTCAAGCGCGCCAGCATTTATGCGTATCGCGCCCCCATTGCCAGCGGCGTTATTGGCATGAGCTTTGGTCAACGTCATATTGTTGATGGTCAGTTTGCCGCTGCTTATCAAAAAAAGACGCGTATCGCCATCGCCATCGTTGTCGCCATCGCCGCTGATGGTCCAGCCCCTGCCGTTGATGGTGATGAACGAGCTGATCGCCGGCAGCGTCGCCGACAGCCTGAGCGTGCTGGCGGTCGCGGGCATGTTGATGATGTCGTTGCCGCTGCCGGCCGGGCAATCGCTGTGGGTTTGGGCGTCGTCGTTCGCGTTGTCGATGGCTTCCGCCAGCGAGCAAGAACTGCTGACGTTGATGGTTCCGGCGAAGGCTGGCAGCGCAGACAGCAGGGCAACCAGCGCGACTATGGCGAATTTGACAAGGAATCTAGAGTTCACGACGAAGTCCGGGGAAGAGCCGGATTTCGCGAGAAATGCGGGGGGGGGGGGTAAATGGCAGGAGCTTTCGCGCCGCGGCTGCCTTCGTCACTATTCGCGAGATCGTTGTTTTGATACATAGAACTATAAATCCTGTCGAATGAGACAATTTGAAATTAAAGTGTCAGTTCTAATTTTTGTCAAGTGATTTTTTTGCCAAGTGACTAGGGAAGATCGCCCAGGGCAATCGCATTAAATTGTTTATGTGCCACAGAGGTGCCGCTCAGATTCAAAAGCTGTAGGGGCGATACTTGTCTCGCCCACAACACCGCGGATGTACAAGTGAGCGACTGACGCGCCGTATCATTTCCAGGCAGCGCGCGTTACCATTGTGATGCGATCTACCAATCGGCTGGATGCAACATGTCGCTGCCCCTCGACCAAGCCCACCGCACCGACTCGGCTTACCGCTGGGTGATTCTGGCCATGGTCACTTTGTCGGGTTTCATCGTCATGGGCTTCCCCACGACTGGCTTGTCGGCTTTGTTCAGCGAGGTCGCCGATTCGCTGGGGCTGGATCTGGTGCAGATCGGCGTGATCTGGGGCGTCGGCTCGGTGATGGGCATTTTCACTTCGGTGCTGGGTGGCAGCTTCATCGACTACTTCGGCACACGGCGCACATTGGTGCTGCTCTGCCTCGCCACCGGCATCAGCGGCGCGCTGCGTGGCTTTGCTTTCGACTTTTGGTCGCTGTTTATCACCTCATTTTTGTTTGGCATGGTGCAGCCTATTCTGCCCATGAACTTCGTCAAACTGAACCGCGAGTGGTTTGCCTCGCGCCAGCTGGGTTTCGCATCGGGCGTCATGTCGGCCGGTTTCGCCACCGGGCTGATGCTGGGTTCGCGTTTGAGCGCCATAGTGCTTTCGCCGCTGCTGGGAGGCTGGCGCAATGTGTTGATCTTCCTGGGCGTCTGCGCGATTTTAATGGCGGTGCTGTGGTATTTCGTGCATCCACCCAACACACACCGCCGTCCCACGCAGCCGCTCGACCTGCGCGGGATCTTGCGCAACCTGCGGACGGTGGCGCGCTTCCGCGAACTGTGGGTGATCTCGCTGGCGGTGTTTGGCGTGCTGGGGCTGATGCGCGGCCTGGTTGGCTATGTGCCCACCTACCTGCGCGAGATTGGCTGGGGCGCGGTCGAGGCGGATACGGCGATCACCGTCTTCTTCTTTTGCAGCTTGGTCAGCGTAGTGCCGCTTTCGCATTTATCCGACCGGCTGGGCAACCGCAAGCTGGTCATGGCATTTTGCACGACCATGATGAGCATCGGCACGGCGCTGATGTTCCTGGTGGGCGATCACTATTGGGGCGTGCTGCTGGCGATGGCTTTGGCAGGCTGCTGCTTCGACAGCTTCATGGCGCTAAAAGGCGCATCCATCACCGAGGTCGAGGGCTTGGATCTGGCTTTGATGGGCAGCGCGCTGGGCTTCGGCGGCATCTGGCAGAATCTCGGCACATCCATAACGCCGGCGCTGGGCAATGCTTTTTCGACTGTGGCGCTGAATGTGCCTTTTCTGCTCTGGGCTGCCAGCGGCGTATTCGCCACCCTGGTGCTGCTCAGCTATCGCAAGCGCAAAGTTTGACCCCACCCCCAGCCCCTCCCCGTCAAGACGGAGAGGGTAGCCAAAGCCTGCCTTCCCCTGACCCGTCGAGGGGACCGAAGGGGTCCCGCTAGTCGCGGCCGCTGCCGAAGAGACGCAGCAGGAAGATGAACAGATTGATGAAGTCCAGATACAGCGTCAGCGCCGCCATGATGCTGAATTTCAACGTGCTTTCGGCATCCACCGTCATGCGCGGGTCGGCTGCCATCGCCGCGATGCGCTGGGTGTCATAGGCTGTCAAACCCGTGAACAGCAGCACGCCGAAGATGCTGATGACGAACTCGATCATCGTGCTGCCCAGGAAGATGTTGACCACGCTGGCGATGATCAGCCCCAACAAGCCCATCATGAAGTAGGCGCTGTACTTGCTCAAATCGACATTGGTCGTCAGCCCGACTATGGTCATAGCCGCGAAGACGCCCGCCGTGCTGAAGAAAGCCGCCGCGATCGAACCCAGCGTGAAGACCACGAATATGATCGAAAGCG
>DAOUJB010000062.1:0-3681 GCA_034423155.1 Anaerolineae bacterium
GCTGTTGGGCGCGATGCCGATGACCAGCGGCACAGCATTTGCCAGCTCGGATGCGACAATTTCGACCGTTTGCTGGCGCTCGACATCGCTCATTTTGTAGGCTTCGCTGGCGAATCCGTTGATGCCAATGCCATGCACGCCGCCATCCAGCTCGAAGCGCACGATGCGCCGCAAGCCCTCCGCGTCGATAGCGCCGTCCGCAGCAAATGGCGTAAAAAGAATCGGGATGATGCCGCCCAACATAATGCCCTCTGTGTGCCTTTTCTTCGCTGGTTAGACTATAATTCGATTTGACCAAGTATCGGAGGCGCAACATGAAAGCCTTGACACTCTCCGCCGACTGGGTGCCCAAGCCCGGTTACGATCTCACCGAAAGCGAACGGGATATGCGCCGCCCGCGCAACGCCAACATGGTCTGGAAAGACCCGCGCCTCTCGCTGGGTGACGCGCCCGACCCGCAACTGCAACCCGACCAGGTCATGCTGGAGATCGCGGCGGTGGGCATCTGTGGCAGCGACATGCACATGTACGAAGCCGGCGCCGATGGCTATATGATCTATCCGGGCTTGGTCTGCACACCCAATATCCTGGGGCACGAATTCGCCGGGCGCATCATCGAGGTCGGCAAGGCGGTGCGCGACCTGCAGGTTGGCGACCTGGTGGCTGTCGAGGAAATCCAGTGGTGCGGCGAATGCACGGCTTGTCGGCGCGGTTTCGTCAACCACTGCCTGGATATCGAAGAAATCGGTTTCACCATCAATGGCGCGATGGCGCAGTATTTGCCCGTACGCGCAAAATATTGCTGGAAGCTGGACGAGATCGCCGAAGCCTATGGCGAAGAAGAAGCGCTGGTCATGGGCGCAATGGTCGAGCCGACGGGCGTGTCGTATCAAGGTTTGTTCAACCGCCTGCACAACTGGCTGCCGGGCAACAATGTCGTCATATTTGGCGCGGGTCCCATCGGGCTGGCAGCAGAAGCGCTGGTCATCGCAGCCGGCGCCGGGCGCGTCATCGTCTTCGATCCATCGGCCAGTCGGCGCGATATCGCCATGAAAATGGGCGCGTCGGCAGCGCTCGATCCCATCGGCATCGACCTGGACGCCGCCATCATGCAGCACACCCTGGGGCGCGGCGTGGATTATGTCGTGGAATGCGCGGGCTTTGCCGACAAGACCATTGAGCCGCTCGATCGCTGCCTGTCCGTGAATGCCAGCATCATCGACATCGGCATGGGCGGCGACAACCCGACCGTGCCAATCGTCGCCTACAAGCGCATGGGCGTGCAATACGCGGGCTCACTGGGGCATGCGGGTGGTCCTTTCCAGCAGGTGATCCGCATGATGGCCGCTGGCAGAATCGACATGCGCCAGATGGTCAGCGCGCGCATGCCGCTGGATGACGCGATCGACGCCTTCAAACGGCTGGAAAGTCGCCAGGACGCGAAGATCATCTTGCAGCCGAATGCGTGACGCCCCATCGTAATGCGTCGTAGGGGCGAGGCGGTGACTCGCCCGATTAGACCCCCCTCGGTCCCCCCGTCGGGTCGGGAGGAGGTGAATGGCGTGATTTGTGAATTGAACGCTTTCGGCAAACGATAACGGAATCAACCCCATGGGCGACTGGATACTGATACTGGGCGGAATCGCCTTCTGGATTCTTAGCGGCCTATGCGCGCTACGACGAGACTGGGTCTGGCGGCTCTATTCGCTGGAGCCGCGCTGGAGAGCCGACAATCCCCAACGCACGGCAGCCTGGGATGCCAAAACCCGCCGCTCTGCCACTATCTTCGCGCTGGTGGGTCTGGCTTTTGTGGCGCTGGGCGTACTGATCTAATTCATACGGAGTTTCGATTTTGGACTTCAATTGCGTTCCGAGTTTGAAGACTCCGGGAGTTCCCGCCGTGGCTCAGCGTATGTTGTACCAGGCAACTGCTTTCGTCACTCTCTTGCCGAGCTTCATCGCTCACGGTCAGTCCTGCCGGAATGCCTGATCAGACGCTCGTGCTCATCCATTGCATCTTGCATGCACTCGCCGACAACCAGCCAATCCTCGTACAGCGCACGCCCGCTAGCCTCCGGTCCAACGCCGTTGAGATGAAGATCGGCAATCACATCCAGAAACGAAAACGGCGCGCCCAAAGCGAGCAGAACATCGTCACTGGATATCCGCCGAATTGCGACTTTGCGTTCCTTTGTCGGCATGTCCGCTTCCCCGCCTGCTCCTATACTGACTGTACAGCAAATCACTGCTAACCGTGCATATAATCTTTATCACAATCGGGCGCTTGCGTCAAATTGAGCCATAATTGCGATAATCTGACCACCGGTGACGATTGATCGGTCAAGTCGCCGCCTTGCCCCTACGACGAATCACGACGGGGCGTTACACCGCACCCAAATTGTGATACAGCCGCACGCCGGCTTCCAGCCCGCTGCAGAAGCTGTCGATATCCAGATACTCGTTGGGCGAGTGGATGCCTTCGCCATGCCCATAGGCGAAAGCTGTGATGGGCAAACCGATCAGCCGATTGAAGACGCCCAGGATCGGGATGCTGCCGCCCGTGCGCACCAGCTCCGCGCGTTGCCCCAATGTCGCTTCCAACGCCGATTGCACCGCTTCCAGCCAAGGTCCGTCCATATCCAACTGGAAGTACCAAGCCTCTTCGCCGATTGCGCATTCGACCTGCGCCGTCTCGCTTGCGAAGCCCTCGACATGGCTCTTCAACTGCTGCGATACGATGGTCGGGTCTTGGTCGGGCGCGATGCGCATGGTGACTTTGAAGCCGGCTTCGGCGGGAATGATCGTCTTGTTGCCCGGTCCTTGATAGCCGCCCCACATGCCATTGATATCCAGCGTGGGATATACCGTGGCGCGTTCTGCAGCGGGCGCGATGCTTTCGCCCCAAAATGTCGATACGCCCGCATTTTCGCTCAGCGAGTCGGCATCAAATCCAGCGGCGATGCGCGCTTTTTCTTCCTCGCTGGCTTCTTGCAGGGCATCATAATAACCGGGCAGGCAAACACGCCCCGCGTCGTCATGCAAGCTGCCGATGATCTTGCCAGCCACATGCAGCGGATTTTGCACGATGCCGCCGTAGAGCCCCGAGTGGATATCGGCGCTGGGACCCGTCACCCGCACCTCGGCGCTGACGATGCCCCGTCCAGCATAAACCAGTTGCGGCGCATCGGGCTGCAGGTCGCCATCGCAATTCAACAGCACATCGGCGCTCAGTCGCCCTTTGTTGGCGGCGACGAAGGCTTCGATGCTGGGCGAGCCGCTTTCTTCTTCGCCCTCGAACATGATCTTGACATTGACTGGCAGCTCGCCATTTGCCCGCAGCAGCGCTTCCAGCGTCTTCAGATTGCCCCAGACGCCGGCTTTGTTGTCGCTGGCACCGCGCGCGTACATGCGACCAGCGCGGATCGTGCCGGTGAATGGCTCGCTATCCCACAGCGGCAGCGGATCAACCGGCTGCACATCATAATGGGCATACACCAGCACGGTCGGTTTGTCCGCGCCGGCCCGCAGCCATTCGCCATAAACGACCGGATGCCCGCCGGTGGCAACAGCTTCGCAATTGTCAAAACCCAGCGCGCGCAGCTCAGCCACGATCCAGTCGGCGCAGGCTTGGACATCGGCATCATGGGCTGGGTCCGCCCCGATGGACGGGAAGGCCAGCAG
>DAOUJB010000063.1:0-4459 GCA_034423155.1 Anaerolineae bacterium
CGCTTTGGTCTGATGGTCAATGCGTGTTGATGCATGAGCCTACCGGCGAAGTGACTTTCTCCATCTCACCGTTGTTCTCCAGAAATTCGACTGGATCGTAGTAGTTCCCGACTCCGTTGTCGTCGACGTATCCGACGCGGCAGTCGTTCAGCTTCTCGACGCCATATCGGTCTAATGCCGCGCGCAGCAGGTTCAGGAACTCATCTAGGTTTGCCGACTGGATTTGGGTTGGTTCGAGTTCAATGTAGCGGCGTTCCACCAGCTTGCCGTATTCGTATCCGCTGAAGGTGAGACCTCCCGGTTCAAAGAGTACATACCTTGATTCCTTCATTGATCGCCTCCTGCCGCATACCACTTTTGCACGATCTCCCAGAACCTGGACGGCGAAAATGCCAACTCATATACCCCACTGCCTACCAAGTATACACGATAGATGTCGAGATTGTCGTGGTTACGAGAATCGGAGATTAAGCCGATTCTCTCCACTCTGGCTCTCTTTCCTGTTGCGACGCTCATTTCCTGCGTCCTGTCGAGTTGCATTCCGTGCGCAATCCAGTTGCGGACAGCTTTGGCCATGCAGACCGGCTCCCAGCCCAATACCGGCTTCTGCACTATGCCGTATCGTGCAATTCTAGCGAAACCGTCTGCAAACCGATCTGCGCCAGTTTCGCCTTCGCCTATCACTTCAAACAGACCTGACACAATCAACGCTAGCGCCCACGCATGTGCATCATCCGACTCGCCGTGCAAGAGCTCGCCAGAACGAATTGCCATAGTGATGGCTTCTGTGTAACCGATGTATTGGACTCTGTCAGCAGTCGACTGCATGCTTTTGTCCAAGCCTGGAAATCACCGCTACTCGATCAGCCCCTCCAGCCGATCGACCAACCCGCCCAGCACCGCGAAAGTCTCTTCCACAGCCGCCGGCGTCGACATATCCACGCCAGCCATTTGCAGCGCGTCAATCGGATACTGGCTGCCGCCCGCTCGCAGGAATGCCAAATAGCGCTCGACCGCCGCTCCGCTCTCGTCAGCCAAGATGGCGTTGGCCAGGGCATGCGCAGCCGAGATGCCCGTGGCATATTGAAAGGTATAGAAGGCTTCGTAGAGATGTCCGAATTGCGCCCAGGTGATGCCCGTGCGGCACGGGTCGTCCGTTATCGTCTCGCCATAGCCCTCGGCGAAGAAGCCCGCCATGATTTCGTTGAGCGCGGCTGGCGTCAGCGGCTCGTCATTTTCCATGCGCGTATGCACTTCCAGCTCGAAGCGCGCCAGAGTCGGCATGATGAAGAAGTAGCGGTGGATGTTGTCCATCGCTTCCTGGATGAGCGCCAGTTGAAAGGCGCGGTCATTGTTCTGGGCGAAGAGATGCGCCCGCACCAGCGCTTGATTGAAATTGGATGCCACCTCCGCGGCAAACATGGAATAGTTGCTGTACACAAAAGGCTGATGCCGCCGCGTGTAATAGCTGTGCATGGAATGCCCCAGCTCGTGCGCCAGCGTGCTCATCGCGCCCAAGCCGCCATCGAAGCTCAGCATGATGAAAGGGTGCGTGTCGTAAGTGCCATAGCTAAACGCGCCTTCGGACTTGCCGCGATTGATGGCATGGTCGACCCAGCGCTCTTGCAGACAGCCGCGCCGCATGGTTTGCACATAGTCATCGCCCAGGGGACGCATGCCCGCCGCGATCATATCGACAGCTTCCGCAAAGCTCAGTTGTGGATCATCGCTGGTCAGCGGTGCCCAGATATCCCAGGGGTGGATGGTTTCGTAGCCCAGCGCTCGCCGCCGCACATCCCAATAGCGATGCCAGGTCGGGATATGGCGCTGGCAAGTTTCGATGAGGTTGTGGAAGACTTCCTGCGGGATATTGCCCGGCGACAATTTGGCCTGCAAAACGCTGTCATAACCGCGCAAACGGGCTTGCACAACATTGCTCTTGACCGATGCCAGGTAGGCTGCCGCGAATGTGTTGTGAAAGCGCAGGTAGCTGTCGGCATAATTCTGCCAGGCGCTCTGGCGGGTTTGGCGGTCGCTTTCTCCCAGCAGCTTGTCGCGCGTGCTCTGGATCAAAGGCTGTGGCGCGCCGCTGGTGTCGGTCGTGTCATCAAAGCGCAGGTCCATGTCGTTCAGCGCGCTGCGGATGCTTTCGATGCGCCCAAGCGGGTCGTTCAGCAAGCCCAGTACGCCTTCGACCTCGGCGGATAGCACATGCTGCTTTTTGCGCAGCAGGTCGTCTATGTAGTGTTCATATTGTTGCATAGCTGGCTCGGACTGCGTCCACTGCAGCAGGTCGCCGGGGTCCATCGCCAACAGCTCGGGCTGGGCAAAAGCCGCGCCAGACAGGAATTGCCCAGCCAGTCCCTGCGCCTGCCCCAACATGCCTTTGATATCTTCGTTTTCGCCATCGCAGGCTTGCCACATGGCGGTGTACATATAGAGCGTCCATACTCGCCGCGCCACTGCCTGGTAACAATCGAAGTACTCGGCGAGTCGCTCGGCGCTTTCTGCCAGCGTGCCTTGGAAGGCCGCGATCTGCCCGAGCTGGCTGGAAACAGCGTTGTATTCGGCGCGCCAGTCGTCAAAAGACGCGAAGACGCTCTCGTGATTCCAGGTGGCTTGCTTGGGGATGTCTGTGCGGGCGGGGATGGTGGTCATGGCGGGTTGTCCTTATAGATTTGAAGTTGCGGGAAAGCATTGTATGGGGATTCTGCCATAATCTAAATGGCAATCAGATGCTATTATTGCGACTATGAAAGGCTTGCGAGCTTCTGAATCGCAAGTGCCATACTGGCGGCGCACCAACGGGCGGCGTTCTGACCGCTAATCAGCTTGCCGAGCTAGACAAACACGCCCGAAAGCTGCAAGTAACAGCGTTTTTCGACAGATGGCTTGGGCTGCCAGGGGCGCGCCAACGACAGGTGCAGCAGGCTGCCGGGCGGGATGCGCTGCGGACAACTGCCGAGGCCAGCATAGCGCAGGCGAAACGGGCGTGGCTTGGCTTTCGCGAACACAAAATAAGCGCGCTTGCCGTCCCTTTGTAGCAACAAGCCCTCTTGCAGATGCCAAAATGCGTGCGCATAGTCGGGCAAGCCGCGCTCTTCGCTCACATAGGCGCTGCCCCGCCCAGTCAGTTGCAGATAATTGCCGAATGTTTCTCCAAGACGACGCGGCGGGTCGAGCGCAGACAGCAGGAACGCCTTGACATCGCGCATGTGGCGCAGGCGATGCTGACGCAGGACGCGCATATCTTCAGTGTGCGGTTTTTGCGTATCGCGCACGGGATCAAGCAGGCACTCCCAAATCTCGCCGACTTGGAAAGGCGTGCTGGTCGGCTGGTTTTGCCCATCGGCGGTCAACAGGCGGATCTTCTGCTTGTGGTCCAGCGTCAAGCCGCCCAGGCAAAGCCCTTGTTTCATTCTCGTCTTGCAAACCACCAATACTTGTGTCATCAAGAATTCTCCTAGTCAGCAAGTATGTGAAGCACCTCCACGCCCAGCTGCTTTGCAATTTCTGCGGCCGCCAGGCTGCGATGACAAGCTCGCGGTTCGCCCTCGACACAGAATAACGCAGGGCGCAGAACGGGCTGCGCATCTGGAATGTCCGCGAGTTGGCGCGCCGTTGTCAGGGCGTCGGCAGCGACAAATCTGCGCTCGGGCTTGCGCTTGTAGACGCGCAGGATATCGCGCTTGTATTCGCGAATATATTCTTTGCACAAGCCTTGCCGGTCGCTGCGGCGCTGCAATCGCTGCTGTTGGTCGGCAAAGTCTTGCAAGCTGCGGATGCGTGGGGTTGGCGCGAGGTCTAGCAGATGCGCATAGCCGATGCCCAAAGCTGCCAGCTTATCCTGCAGGTAGCTGCTGTTGACGAACTTGTAGCGGGCACCCCTCACCCCCCGTCGCCGCCGCACATCGACGAAGAGGTCGATTTCGTGCGCTTGCAGCGCGGCAAAGAAGGCCGTTTCGTTATAGCCATAAACGCCGATGGTATAGATTGCGTCAAACGAGTGATTGTTCATGCGGGAGGCTTTAGAACAGCCTGTCCAGTTGGCGTGGTTTGGACTCAGCTTCCAGAGCCGCCTGCTCCTTTAGCGCGCCGCCTTTGTCGATATGCAGCACAGCACAGCTTGGATCATTTTTTAAGGTGACGCCGATGGTATAGCTGCGGTGGCAATTGGCGGGGTCTTTTTCGCTGCACATGATAGCGGTAGGTCGCTGTGCCGCCAGCGACTTTAAACGCGCTATGCCCTGCCGATACCAAGCCCGCTCTTCGCAGCGCGTAGCATTCAGCAAGCCATCGACAAAGCAGTCTTCATCTGCGGGACGTCCACCCAGCGTCTCGCCCATAAAAGCGTAGTCAATGCCTGCTTGCCGCAAAATCCGCGTCAATGCCGCGCGCTTGAAATCGGGATTGAACTTTGACCAGGGCTGCGAACGCACATCCACCAGCAGCGCAATGT
>DAOUJB010000064.1:0-9020 GCA_034423155.1 Anaerolineae bacterium
GGGCTGGCGATGCGCAATGCCGAAGAAGAAGAACTCCAGGATCCCCTGGAGGTGGCTGTCTAGACGACTCGTTCCGCCGCGCAACGAATAGACACCTGCATGAATTCCCTGCAAAAACTACTATGGCCGATTCTGTTGGCGCTGTGCCTCGCGCCGATGCTGCTCTACGCCTGGCTGGGCTGGCACACCAGACCCTTTACTGACGACTTTTGTCATATCACCGACTTTGCGCAGCGGGATCTGTGGCAGCTAATCCTGGCCGAACGCAATGCGCATAACAACGGCAGCTATTCGACGCTCGTGATGGCAGTTGGGCTGGGTCCAATTGGGCTCGCGGTCGCCCAGATCTTCCCGGCGCTGTTGATCGCTCTCCAATTCGCCAGTACATTCGCGCTGGTGAGCAAAGGCCTGTCTATACTGGGGATTGGCAGGCGCAGAATGGCAGTTGCCGCAGGAATGTCGGCGTTGCTGGTTGGCGCTGTGTGCGCGAGCGTCCTTACGCGTCAGGTCTATTATTGGTACATCGCCAGCATGAAATACAGCTTGCCTCTGGCGCTGCTGCCGCTATTCCTGTTGTTAACGCTGCATGTGGCCAGCGCGCAGCCGCAGACCCCTCGCTTGCGCCTATGGATGCTGGTCGGCGGAGTCTTGTGTTTCTTCATCGCCGGTTTCGCCGAGACTTTCACGATCCCCATGCTGCTGGGGCTGACCATGCTGATTGGCTTGGCATGGCGCGCCGGTGGCAAATGGCGGAAGCGCTGCTTACCAGTGTTGGGCGCAGGCTGGCTAGGGACCGCCGCCAGCGCGCTGGTGATGGTTACTGCGCCTTCTATCGCAGTTAGAGCCGCTTCCACCGCAGATCGCCCGTCCATCGCCCAACGCAGCCTGCTTGAATATCTGTGGCAGGTCGCCGATGCCTGGTTCAGCCACTTGAGCATTCCGGCGGCGCTGGCGGCTTTCACGCTGATGCTGGCGGTCGGCATCCTGGTCGGCTTGTGGCTGCCGGCGATTGCAACCCGCTTCGATGCCCGGGCGGCGCGGCGCGAACACCTCGCTCTGCTGCCTGCTCTGCTGTGCCAGGTTTTGCTGATCCCGCTGATCTGGACGCATCAATCTGACAACGCGATCATCCTGGGGCGTTTCAGCCTGGGTTATGCCGCCGTCATCGCCATCAACGGCGTACTGATCGCCGGCTTCGCCATGCTGATCCTTCGCTGGCGGCGATATGGACGACAGTCTGCGCGCTTGCTGCCCTGCGCATTGCTGGGAATGATGCTGCTATGCAGCGCGCTGACACATGGGCGCGAAATGCACTGGCGAGCGTATACCTACCTGTGGTTGACATTTCACAGCCTGACACTCGTGCTCTGCTTGACGCTGTTGGCGCGCATGAGCCGGAAGCGGGCGCGGATCTTTTCCGCTGCGCTGGTCGGCTTGCTGCTGCTGGCTCTGCTCGGCACCGCCTTGGTCGCCTTCGCCACGATCCTGGCGAAACCGCACGATGCCTGGCGCGTGTATACATTCCTGGCGCATGCAAACGCCTGGCTGGGCTTGGGCTGCGGGATATGCGTTGGTCAAGCCTGTCGGGGTATGTTCGGTCGCGACAAGTGGTTGAAGGTGGCTGCCTTGCTGGTGGCGCTGTGGCTGGGCGGAGCGATCGCGGTCGAAAATTTACAGTTGCTGCCCCATTATCAAGCTTACGCGCGGCAATACGATGAATGGCACGAGACGATCGTGGAGGGGCGGCGCGACGGTCAGCGCGACTTCACTTTCACGCTGCCGGCTTACGACCTGCCGCACGAATTGCGCGTTTGGCGCTCTTTGCAACATCGCTGCCGTCTGAGTTTTTATGATATCGACACGCCGACCTTGCTCAACAAGCACTCGGAGCGGGGATGATGAACGCGCGCGGCAAAGTGGTATGGGCTTTGCTGCTGGCGCTGTGCCTCGTGCCGATGTTGCTCTTCGCCTACCTCGGCTTTTCCAGCCGGCCGATGAGCGACGACTTCTGCCACTTCGCGATCACGCCGTCGCTGAGCATCTGGGACAATCTGCTGTATTGGCGAAATGGCGAAAGTAACGGCAGTTTCTCAAACCTGGCGATGAACAGTCTGCTGACTCCTTTTGGCTTGTCGGTCGCGCGCGCTTTCCCTGCCCTGCTCATCGGCTTGTGGTTCGTCAGCACTGCGGCGCTTTTGAGCGAGCTCGTGGGGCGTCTTGGTCTGATCAGACATCGGCTGGTCATTACGCTGGCTCTGGCTGCGCTGCTTGTGGCCGCTATCAGTGACAGCCTGTACGCGAGCGCGGCGCTCTATTGGTACACGGCAAGCGTCAAGTACAGCCTGCCGATGGCGCTGATGACGCTTTACCTACTGCTAGTGCTGCAGGCCGCCAAGCGGGAGAAGTCGCGTCTTTGGGCTTTGGCGGGCGGGGCGCTGTGCTTCGTCACGGCTGGCTTCGCCGAGACCTTCACGATGCCGATGCTGGCGGGCTTGTCTTTGTTGTATCTCGTCTTGTGGCGCGCAGGTGGCCGCTGGCGAGAACGCTGCTTGCCCATCGTTGGCGCTGGCTGGATCGCCATTGTCGTCAGCATGCTGGTGATGATCACAGCGCCGGGCTTGTCAGCGCGCGCGGATACGACGACCAGCTCGCTAATCGTGATAAATCGCACGACCGGCGAAGTGCTGTCGCTGGCGGCGAATGCCTGGCACGACCATATTACTGATCCGGCTGCATTCGCGAGCTTCATCTTGCTGCTGGCGGCGGGTCTGCTGGCGGCTCTCGTCTATGCGCGTCCAGCCAAGATAAGCACGAGCTCTCGTGGGCGGATCGCGCGCCATCCATTGCTCTTTGGTCTGGCGGTGCAGTTGCTGCTGCTGCCCATACTCTGGTCGCACCACAGCGCATATCCCAGCATTCTGGGTCGCTTCAGCCTGGGCTACTTCGTCAGCATCAGCTGTAATGCCGTGCTGCTGCTTAGCTTTGGGCTGTTGCTGTGGCAGCGTCGGCGCATTGAGGGCATTCTCGCCAAGCATACTTATATCGTTCCCTGCGCGCTGCTGGCAGTCATCCTGCTGCTCTTCGCGTTAACGCAATTCCGCAACATCCATTGGCGGGCAAACACCTATTTCTGGGCGAGCGCGCATAGTTTGCTGGTGGTCTTGGCCTGGCAGCTTTCAGCTCACTTGCCTTCCAGCGCGGCGAGATGCTTCGCTGTGGGCATGGGCTGCCTGTATATCACAACCTGGTTGGGCACTGCGGGGGTTGCATTGGCGGTCAACTCCTGCTGCAAAGAAGACATCTTGCGAACCTATACTTTTCTCGCTCACCTCATCGCCTGGAGCGGCTTGGCATGGGGGACATATCTGGGTTGGGCGTTGAAAGCCAGCGCGAACACGAATCGGCTGTTGAAGACTGGCGCGCTGGCCGTGGCATTGTGGTTGGGCTGCACGATAGTCGGCGAAAATCTGGCGCTCCTGCCAAACTTCCAAGCCTACGCCGCCGCTTTTGATGCCCGCCACACGCACATCGTCACGCAACGGGAAGTGGGAATACGCAGTTTTTCTTTTGCGCCGCTGCCTTACGATCTGCCGCGCAAGCTGAGCGTCGCGCCCTTCGACACGCATCACTGCCCGCTGTGGTATTACGACATTGACAAGATCGAGATCGCAGCACAGCATTAGCTTGCGCCACCTCGAACACATCCGACGCGATATCTTGCGACTCGCCAAAGGGCGATTACAATAGCAACCGCGCGAACCAAGCAGAATTAGACTGTATTGGCGATGATGGCTAACAATCTCCCTTCGTCCGCGGGCGAGCGCCTGTGAACAGCGATTCCCGGGTGCGGCGGGTAGCGACTGCGCTGCTGCTGGGCCTGGCGCTGTTGCCTGTGCTCAGCTACGCGTGGCTGGGACAATATGCCAGGCCCCTACTTGACGAATATCGATTCACTGAATTGTATGCCAATATGCCATTCTGGGAGGCTTTTCAGCTCGGGCTGACTAGCGACCACAGCAACGGCTATGGCTACTTGACTTCAAGGATTCTGTGGATTCCGCTTGGATTCACCGCATCGGAAGTATTTCCAGCGCTGATCCTGGCAACATTGGCTAGCTGCATATCAGCGCTGCTATATCAGGCTCTTGATGTCGTTGGGCTCGTCGGCAACAGAAGGCTGGCTGCTGTGGCAGTTGGCGGACTGCTGCTGGGAGCGGTGTGCGCCAGCCCGCAGTCTCTGCCTACTTTGTACTATTATGAAGCTGCCCAAAAGTACATCACGCCTATTGCGCCGCTAATCTTGTTTATGCTGCTCTTGCTGCATGTTGCGCGCCAGCCGCGAATCCAGGGAAGACGCTTATGGCTCTATGCGCTGCTGGGATGGCTGCTGTGCTTCGTCGCCGTCGGTTTCAGCGAGACTTTTGCCATAGTCATTGTGCTTGGACTGGGTCTGCTGCTTGTCCTGACGCTGCTGGCCGGCCGCGAGTGGCGGCGCTGTCTATTGGTCATGGCAAGCGGCTGCTCTGCCACAGTTGTTGGCATATTGCTGCTGTTGTCCACGCCTGGCTTGCGGGACAGAATCTTCCGCCGTCTCGCGCGTCCCAATATCGCCGATCGCAGCCTAGAAGATATTCTGGCGCAGGCTATGCAGAGCTGGCTCGACTATATCGGTGATCCCGCCGCTCTCGCCAGCATCGCGTTGATGGTCGCGGTTGGCATTCTGGTGGGCTTGAAGCTGCCAAGTGAGAAGCCAAACGCAGGACCCGGCCGAGCAGCGCGCTTGCCACAATTCTTTGCGCTCGTCAGCCAGTTGCTGCTGCTACCCTTGGTCTGGCAACACCAGAGCGACCAGCCGATCTTTTTTGGTCGCTTCAGCGCGGGCTATTTCACTATCATAGTCATCAATATGCTGCTGATTTGCGGCGCTGCCTTGCTGCTCTGGAGACATCGGCGCGTCGCAAGCGGTCATGGCGCAGGCGCAAGTTCAGTCGCAATCGTTGGGCTGGCGGGCATTTTGCTCTGCTGGATGCCGACGCAGGTGCAAGAAGCCATGCATTGGCGAGCCTATTTGTATCTGTGGCTGAGCGCGCACAGTCTCTTGATTTTGCTGGGCTGGCATGTTTCGCGTTGGCTGAGCGCATGCGTGGCGCGACGCTTCGCAATTGGCTTGGGATGCCTGTATTTTCTTATCCTGACTGGCGCGGCGGTTGTGGCAGTATCTACGAACATCTTTAGCGAGAAAGATATTCCGCGGGCTTCCACCTTCCTTGCCCATCTGTTCGCCTGGCTGGGCTTAGTCTGGGGCGTGGGGCTGGGCTGGGCGTTGAGGTCGGCGCTTGGTCCCTGCAAGTGGCTGGCGGCGGGCGCGCTGCTGATGATAGGCGGCCTAACTGCGCCCATCGTCATTGAGAATATGCAGATGCTGCCTCGCTGGCGCCAATACGCGGCCGAATTTGATGACCGCTTCGCCACCATCATTGCAGGACGCGCCCAGGGTCAGCGAGATTATGTATTCGCGCCCTTCAGCTTTGACCTGGCGAGCCATATGGGTGTTGGATCCATGCATGAGGATGCTTACTTGCTGGAGACTTTCGATATCGGCAGCATCACGCTTGAAGAGACCTAAACTCGCCGCGGCAAACGACAGCGCCGCTCATGCCCTGGGCGCGAGCATGTCGCGAATGAATGGCAGAACGAGCAGCGACCAAATACCATTGCGCCAAAGCAATTGGGCTAGCCGCGTCATAAGGGCGTCGCGCCCTTCGCCACGCATCATCGTCCGCAGGTGATTTACAAGTTTGCACGCGTCAACCTGGATGCGCAAAAGACCAGTTTACTCGGCTCGCTGCTGCCGAGCTGCCTCTTCGCAGAACGCATAGAGGCGGTCATACCAATTCGTTTCGTTGCCGAGCCAGTCGCGCAGGTCGGACCATCTGTACGGGAACTTCTCCATCACATCGGCGCGCGTATAATAGTCTTCGCTGATCTCATCGGTGAATGACCAATCGGCGCTGGCTTTGGCTTGCCCTGCCAGCACAAAGTCGTCGCGCCCGGCAAACTCCGCAATGACTTCTGGATCCGCCGTGCCATAAGCGATGTAGGGCTCAAAGCCATCTGTCGCGCCGATGCAGGCGACCGCTTTCAGCATGCGCCGCCCCGACAAATAATCTTCAGGGTCAATATAGAATCCCACCGGCTCGTGCAGGCGCCACGATGCCAGCGACGCATTCAGCCTGGCTTCCGCGGCAGCCAACTGCGCCTCGGCGTCCCGCAGCTCGATTTGCGTCTGGCGCAGGGCGACGCCATGCTCTTGCAACAGGACAGTCTTGGCCTGCACTTGCTGCTGTAGCCGGGAGGTCTCGCTAATGTGCCAAGAAACAGCCAGCGCGACCAGCAATACCATGATTGTTGTCGCGGCTACTTGCGACATACGCGGCTTGCGAATGGTTAGCGTGGCGTATGGCTTCCGTTTGTTATCCACTTGCTTCCTCCCAACCTGTACGACAACCGATTGCCAAAGCGTGTAGGTCATACGCTACGCTGCCGCGTCTGAAGTGTAACGCATCTTCGGCAGATAGACAGCGAAATAAAATCTCAACAGTTGCCCTGTTGCTATTCATGGCGAACAGCCAGCGCTCAAACGATTCGGCTGTTGAAACTGGCGTGCTATGTTGAGGTCGACGGCTTTGCGGGGAATACATGCTCTTATCAAAACTACGACATAGACAGCGTTGTAATCGTCGAGCCATAGAATAATTTCCAAAGATGCATTGGTTTACAGGAAAGAACACGGCATAGGAGCTACTTTTGAGCAGCTCACATGATCAACGGTGGCGTTGTGGGCGATACAAGTATCGCCCCTACAAGCTTCGAAGTTGTGCGGCGATTCTCGGTCTTGCATGATGATCAGGCTTATTGAGAATTCGCGCAGTCGCAAGGAGCAGCGGTGTTATCTCTAGGCGTGAGAATGTCGCGGATGAAGGCTACTTCCTCCATAACCTGCCTCATCATCGTCTCCAGGTTGCCGAGACGCGCTATGAACGCGTCCATGCGCTGAATCAGAGGGTCGTTTTCGGGATCGTACGCTTCCCGAGGCTCTAGTCCGGATTCATGGGTTTCCGGGATCTGTTCCATGTCACCGCTCCTGGCAAGAATCATATCAATATGCGCAAGTGTATCCCAGTTTGCGGTCATCCGCTGAATCAAAAGAGGACTGCCACATGACAGTCCTCCGGAGGGGATTGTGATATCTGGCCGAGCGCCAGCTTACATCATGCCGCCCATGCCACCCATGCCGTCCATGCCGCCACCGGGCATCGGCGGAGGCGTTTCTTCTGGCACATCGGTGATGAGTGCTTCGGTGGTGAGGATCATCGCGGCGATGGAAGCGGAGTTTTCGATCGCGCCGCGGGTTACCTTGGCGGGGTCGGGGATGCCGGCTTCGATCATGTCGCCATAATCGCCGGTCATGACATTGAAGCCAACGCGATGATTTTCGCTGTCGGATTGCGCCCGACGCACATTCTGGATGATGACGGCGCCATCTTCGCCAGCATTCGCGGCGATCTTGCGCATGGGCATTTCCAGCGCGCGGCGCATGATGGTCACACCGGTGTTCTCGTCGCTGACGATCAGGCTGACATCGTCCAGCGAGGCAACCGCGTTGATGAGCGCGACGCCGCCGCCCGGCACGATGCCTTCTTCCACAGCTGCGCGGGTGGCGCTCAGGGCATCTTCCACGCGGTGCTTCTTCTCTTTCAGTTCGGTTTCGGTGGCCGCGCCGACGCGAATGACAGCCACGCCGCCGCTGAGCTTGGCGAGCCGCTCTTGCAATTTTTCGCGGTCATAATCGCTGGTGCTGTTGTCGATCTCGCGGCGGATTTCTTCGATGCGCCCGGCGATCGCGCTTTCTTCGCCCGCGCCATCGACAACCACCGTGTCGTCCTTCGTGCTGACGACCTTGGCCGCGCGCCCCAGATCTTGCACGCTGACGCTGTCCAGCTTGCGGCCCGTTTCTTCGCTGATGACGGTGCCGCCCGTCAGCACGGCGATATCACGCAGCATGGCTTTGCGGCGGTCGCCAAAGCCCGGCGCTTTTACTGCCAGCACATTGATCGCGCCGCGCAGCTTGTTTACGACCATGGTCGCCAGCGCCTCGCCATCGACATCTTCGGCGATGATGACCAGTTCGCGCTTGCCGATCTGGTGCAGCTTCTCCAGGATGGGGATGATATCCTGCGCCGCGCTGACCTTCTTGTCGTGGATCAAGATGTAGGGCTCTTCGATGTTGGCTTCCATCGCCTCGGGGTCGCTGACGAAATAGGGGCTGATGTAGCCGCGGTCGAACTGCATGCCTTCGACATATTCCGTTTCGAAGTCCAAGCCCCGGCTTTCTTCGACCGTGACGACGCCGTCTTTGCCGACCTTGTCCATGACCTCGGCGATGAGGTTGCCGATTTCCATGTCCTGCGCGGAAACGCTGGCGACATTGGCGATCTCGTCTTTGGTTTCGATCGGCGTCGACTGTTTGAGGATGTCCTTGGCGACGATATCGGCCGCATGCAAGATGCCTCGCTTGAGCAACATGGGGTTTGCGCCCGCCGCGACATTCTTCAAGCCCTCGCTGACGATCGCCTGCGCCAGCACGGTCGCCGTGGTCGTGCCATCGCCGGCGATGTCGTTGGTTTTGGTGGCGGCTTCTTTCAACAACTGCGCGCCCATGTTTTCATAGGGGTCTTCCAGTTCGATCTCTTTGGCGACGGTGACGCCGTCGTGGGTGACGGTCGGAGCGCCGAACTTCTTGTCCAGGGCGACATTGCGGCCTTTGGGACCCAGCGTCGTGCTGACCGCGTTAGCGACCTTGTCGACACCAGCTTGCAGCTTGCGGCGCGCGTCTTCTTTGAATACGAGTTGCTTTGCCATAGCTTCCTCCGTTTGTTGGCTGAGAGTGGTTGGTTATGACGGGTTAGGCATCGACGATGCCGAGGATGTCGGATTCTTTCATGATGAGCAATTTGACG
>DAOUJB010000065.1:0-9987 GCA_034423155.1 Anaerolineae bacterium
TCGCCAGCGAAGCCTACAAAATGAGCGATGTCGAGCGCCAGCAAACGGTCGAAATTGTCGCATCCGAGCTGGCAAATGCTGTGCCGCTGGTCATCGGCATCGCGCCCAACAGCAGGTCCACAGCCATTGCGCAGGCGCGGCAATTCGCCCAATATCGTCCCGCCGCATTGATGGCGCTGCCGCCAGCCACCATGGACAATGGCGAGCGCGCCTTGGTCGAGCATTATGTCGCGCTGGGGCAAGCGTCCAATGTGCCCATCATGCTGCAGCAAGCGCCGCACATCCCACAGTATCGGCACACGGAATTGTCAGCGGAAAGCCTGGCAGAAATCGCCAGACGCGCGCCGACTGTACGCTACTTCAAGCTGGAGGGACCGGGCAGCGCGGCAAAAATGCGCAAACTTGCGCTACTGCTGCCGGCGGATGCGCGCATGTTCGGCGGTGGCGGCGGCATCACGGTGCTCAGCGAGCTGGAAAATGGCGCGGCCGGCTTGATCCCCGGCGTCGGCTTCAACGAGATCTTCCTGGCGGCTTGGGACAAATGGTGTGCGGGCGACAGAGCGGGCGCGGGCGACATCATCGCGGGCGGACAGGCATTGGTGCAGGCGGTATCGGGGAGTGGGCACGAAATGTCGCTGCATTTGCGCAAACAGCTGATGCTGCGCCATGGGGCGATTGACTGCGCGCATGTTCGCCAGCCGAGCGTGCCTCTTGATGTCGCTGACCTGCCAGCCTTCTTCGCGATTGTCGATGCGCTCGACTTGCGTGTCGCCAATTGACCTGCCCCCTCATTTTCTCTGTGCTCTCAGTAGCACCAAGTAAGTCATGCGACAATCAGTCAACGCCACTCAAATTCGTAATCCGTAGGGGCGAGTCTTGTCTCGCCCACAATATCACCTTTGTACATGTGGGCGACTCAAGAGTCGCCCCTACGACCTTCCTGCATATTGTTGCATTACTTTCTTGACTTCACTTCTGTGTCCTCTGTGGTTAAATCAGTGGCATGCTGCAAAATGAGCGAAATTCAGGAGCGCCACCATGACTCTGACCGGACACAACTATATCGCTGGCGAGACTTCTGCTGAGGGCATCTACACTTTCTACAGCGTCGACCCGCGCACAAAATCTCGTGGCGAGCGGGCGTTTTACAGCGCCAACGAGGCCGAAGTTGCGCGGGCGGCAGAAGCGGCTCTCGCGGCGCACCAGCAAATGCGCAGTTACCCGTCCGCGCGCATCGCCGAATTGCTGGACGAGATCGCCGCGCAGATCGCCGCATTGGGCGATGAATTGCTGCACATAGCCGACCGCGAAACCGGCTTGGGCTTGCCGCGTTTGACTGGCGAGCGCGACCGCACCACCGGGCAGATCCGCGCATTTGCCGACCTGCTGCGCGAAGGCAGCTACCTGCGCGCTATCATCAACAGCGGACCGCCGAGCATCCGCCAGATGCAATTCCCGGTTGGTCCCGTGGCGATCTTCGCAGCCAGCAACTTCCCCTTTGCCTTCGCGGTGGCGGGGGGCGATTCGGCATCGGCGTTGGCGGCTGGCTGTCCCATCGTGGTCAAGGCGCATCCTGGTCATCCGGCCACATCGGAGCTTTTCGCCCAAGCCATGACGGCGGCGGTGGCGGCGCAGGGATTCCCGGCTGGCGCATTTTCTATGCTGCAGGGCGCGGGCATCGATGTCGGGCAGTGGCTGGTGGCGCAGGAGGCGATCGAGGCGGTGGGCTTCACGGGCAGCCTGCGTGGCGGGCGCGCGATATTTGATGCGGCGGCGGCTCGTCCACGCCCCATACCCGTCTATGCGGAGATGGGCAGCATCAATCCGGTGGTCATCACCCAGGCGGCTTTGGCAGCTCGCGGCGACGCAATCGCAGAGGGACTGGTGGGCTCGGTCACGCTGGGCAGCGGGCAATTCTGCACCAATCCCGGCTTGATCCTGCTGGAAGACAGCGCCGCCAGCCAAGCTTTCATCCGCAGCGTCAGCGCCAAAATGGAGGCTGCGCCGGCTGGCGTGCTGTTGAACGAAGCTGTGGCGGCCGGGTTGGAGAGCGCCGTCAGCCAGACCGCCGCCAATCCGCAAATCGAGCTGCTGACTGGTGGCGAATCCAGCGCGGGCGAGGCATTCTGTTATCGCAACACGGTGCTGCAAACGCGCGCTGCTGCCATCCGCGCCGATAGCGGGCTGCAAACCGAGCACTTTGGCCCCGTAACGCTATTTGTGCTCTGTGATGATGCGCAAGACCTGCACGCGACTATCTCTGCGCTGGAAGGCAATTTGACCAGCACCTTGCATGCCGAAGCCGACGAAGCGGTCGGAGACACCCTGAGCCTGCTGCGCGAAAAAGCCGGGCGCGTCATTTGGAACGACTTCCCGACGGGTGTGGCGGTTGTGCCAGCTATGCAGCACGGCGGACCCTATCCCGCGACCACCGCCCCGGCCACGACCTCGGTGGGCACGAATGCGATATACCGCTTCATGCGCCCGATTGCTTTCCAGAATGTGCCGGATGCGCTGCTGCCCGCGCCGCTGCAAGACGCCAACCCGCTGGGAATCTCGCGGCTGGTGGATGGGGAGTATACTGATGGGACAGCTTAGCGAGGCATAAAATGTAACTACAGTGATGGGGTGTAGTGAGATGACTGAAGCTACAAGAAAGACCGTTAGGATTGAGGATATCGTAGTAGACCCCAATATCGATCCTCGTTTGGAGGAGAGGTCTGCTGATTACATAGATCGGTTGGTGAATGCGTCTGGCAAAATTCCGCCGATTGTCATTGACCAGAATAATCGTGTCCTTGATGGGATTCATCGTTTGCGGGCATATACGCTGAGAGGGGTTGAATCTATTGAGGTTGAGGTTGAAGAGGTTGAGGATGATTCAGAGGCATTAGCTGTAGCTGCCAGCAGGAACGCAACGCATGGCAATATACTTTCATCAGAATCAATGAAACGGATTGCCATCAAATTGTACAAAGTGAAAAAGTACAAGCAGAAACAAATTGCCAAAATTTTAGGGACGACTGAAATGTCTATCAGTCGATACCTGTATGAAATTAACAAGCAGATTGAAGCTGATCATCGTGAAAAGGTGGTCTTACTGTATCTGGAAGGGATTACTCAGACCGACATAGCGAATCTTTTATCTGATAATTCGCCCAGGAAGATATCACAGGGCACAGTCGCTAACTATTTGAGAGATCATATGCTCGAACAGGCCGTCGAGAAATATGAGTCTGGGCTTGATTTCGATGTAATCATTGCTTCTCTCAAAGCAGATGGATTCAAAGGCCTGCTTAGACCGAATAAGGTCGCTAAAATACAAGACCATTTGGATGAGCATATAGCTAAAAAGGAATCTGAAGCTGATGCAGGCACTGATTCTCGCCCGCCTGAAGAACAAGAAGACGCCAGCCCCACAGAAGAAACTGACGCATCCGAGACGCAGGAGCGCGTAGAAGCAGAATCGGACGTCGATGAAGATGCCGAAGAAAAGGATCAAGATTCCAAGCGCATACATGTAGAAATGCAGTACAAATTGCTACAACTTGGAACAAAGATGGATCTCAAAGTCTGGGTTGCTTCAGACGACAGATCTAAGTCTTTTGAAGGTAAATCATTCTCGGAGTTGCCAGCAATGCTCTCTGCATTGCCCACTAATGTCCGTGCGAGAGTTCCGCAGTCATCTGAACGGATCGACGTTCTTTGGCTGGAGAATCACAAGGTTGTCGCGGCCTTTGAAGTAGAACATTCAACGAGTATCGATTCGGGTCTACTGCGCATGTCCGATATGTCCGTTACATTGGATGATGCAGACATATTGACAAATATTGTTGCGCCGAGCGATCGACTGGAAGAGGTGCGGAAGAAGCTAAATCGTCCAACATATAAGAAGATCGGTCTCACGGACTCATGCAAATTCATTTCTTATGATGATTTAGCCAACAAGTTCAACGAAGTAATGAATACCGCAGAAACGCATGGCGGTTGGAAAGACCTTCTCCACGAAATTGCCTTCAAGTTGTAATAGAAAACAGCCCCATCGTTTGATGAGGCTGTCGATATGTGCATAGTTGCTGGGCGATACAAGGTTCGCCCCTACAAGCGTTTCGTGGATTGACGCCTATTCCAGCAGGTCGCCGCTGACCAGGTTGACGCCGGTTTCGATCTCGCCAGCGATGAGGCGCGCATTCACCGCGTCCACCTTGTCCCAGACTGCTTGCGGGATATCGGATTCGTGCGGGGGCGCGAGGCCAACGCCGTTCATGGCTGCGTCCATCAAAAAGACATTGCCGCCGGGGAAGCCGCTGAGATCGCCTTCCGCCAACATCGCCACCATGTCGAAGACGCCCTGGTCGACGCGTTTCATGGCGCTGCTGATGATGAACTCGCTGCCCGGGGTTTCGCCCGCGCCGAAGCTGGTCAGCCATTCGTCCTTGTCGACGCCGATGACATAAACGCCTTTCAGCGCGCCAGCCCGGATCGCGCCGGTGCCAGTCGGTCCGCCGCCGCCAAAGAGCACGGTCGCGCCTTCGCCGATGAATTGCAGCGCCGCCGAGGCTCCGCGGTCGGGCGCGACGAAGCTGTCGATGTAGACGCCGAGGATGGTCAGGTCGCTGTTGATGTAGCGCGCGCCCTGCTCATAACCATTGCGGAAGCGTTTGACCGGCGGGATATCGATGCCATAGACGCCGGCGATCATGTCGCTGCCTTGCCATTCGGCCACGAATGCCGCCAGCACGCCCGTCATGAAGCCGCTCTGGTCTTCGCGGAACTGTATGCCGACATAGTTGCTGGGTCCGTCAATGACAAACTGGTCGACGCCCAGGAAGTAGACATCGGGGTTGGCGGCTGCCGCGGCGTTGGTGGCATCGGCGATCAAGAAGCCGACCGTGATGATGACCTCGAAGCCTTCGTCGATGCAGGTCTGGATGTTGGCTTCGTAGTCGGTCTCGGCTTGCGTCTCGATGAAGGTGTATTCCAGGTCGTACTCGTCCGCGGCCATGACCGCGCCTTCATGCGCCGACTGGTTGAATGTGCCATCGTTGACGCGTCCCAGATCGGTAACCAGGCAGACGGTCTCCACGCCCATCGCCATGTCGTCGGCCGCCATGTCCATCATATCGTCCATAGCCAGGTCGCCGCTGACGGGGTCGACGCCAGTGCTGACCTCGCCCGATACCATCATCGCCGCGACTTCATCCGCCACCGCGAAGAAGGCATCGTCGATATCGGCCTCGTGCTTCTCTGCCAGACCGACGCCATTCAGCGCCACATCCATCAGGTAGATGCCGCCGCCGGGGAAGCTCTCCATATCGTCATGCGCCAGCGCCGCCACCATGTCATAGACGCCCTGGTCGACGCGCTTGATGGCGCTGCTGATGATATATTCGCTGCCGGGAGTCTCGCCGCCGCCGAAGCTGGTCACATATTCGTCCTGGTCGACGCCGATGACAAAGATGCCTTGCTGCGCCGCGGCCAGGATGCCGCCCGTGCCGGTGGGACCGCCCGCGCCGAAGATGACCGAAGCGCCTTCGCCGATGAATTGCTCGGCAGCCGATGCGCCACGATCGGGCGCGACGAAGTTGTCAATGTAGACGCCCAGCAGATTCATATCGGGGTTGATGTAGCGCGCGCCTTGCTCGAAGCCGTTGCGGAACTTCTTGACCGGCGGGATATCGATGCCATAGACGCCAGCCACCGTGTCCGAGCCGACCGAAGCAGCCACCTGCGCCGCCAGTACGCCCGCCAAAAAGCCCGACTGGTCTTCGCGGAATTGGATGCCGACATAATTGGTCGGTCCGCCCATGACGAACTGGTCGACGCCGAGGAAGTGCACATCGGGGTTGGAGGCCGCCGCGGCATTGGTGGCATCGGCGATCAAAAAGCCGACTGTGATGATGACTTCAAAGCCCTCGTCGATGCAGGTCTGGATGTTGGCTTCGTAATCTGTTTCGGCTTGGGTTTCGATCCAGCGATATTCCAGGTCGAATTCGTCAGCGGCTTGCAGCGCGCCTTCGTGGGCGAACTGGTTGAATGTGCCATCGTTGACGCGCCCGAGGTCTGTCACCAGGCACAGGGTTTCGACACCATCTTGCGCGGCTGCGGCTGGAACAAGCGCCAACAGCGCCAAGAGGCTGAGCAAAATGAACAGCTTTTTCATGGGTTCGTTCTCCTGAATGGGGTTGTTTGCGGGGGTATAGATTTCTGGCAAGTGTACATCGTTGGGGCGGGAGATTCAATGCGCGATGATTGTCACAAAGGCAGAGAAGCGATACCAAGTTCGTCATGCGAAAGAGGGCGATGCTGTTCTGATTCGAAATCTGTAGGGGCGAGACTTGTGTCGTTCACAATGTCTCCATTGTACATGTGGGCGACAGACGCCTCCCGACTCGACGGGAGGGCCGAGGGGAGCGCCATCACTCCTTCACATAGGGCTGTCCGACAGCTTTGGGCGGAGAAGCGCGCCCGATGAATCCTGCCAGCACCACCAGCGTCACCGCATAAGGCACCATCTGCAAGAATTGCACAGGGAAGCCGACGCCCACCATCTGCAAGCGGATGCCCAGCGAATCGGAGAAGCCGAAAAGCAGCGCCGCGCCAAATGCGCCGATGGGCGTCCATTTGCCAAAGATCATGGCGGCCAGCGCGATGAAGCCCGCCCCGCGTGTCATGCCGTCGTTGAAGCTGCCGGTGGCTTCCAGCGAGAACCAAGCACCCGCCAAGCCAGCGATCATGCCGCTGACAAAAACATTGATCCAGCGCGTGCGGTTGACATGTATGCCCAGCGTGTCTGCCGCGTGCGGGTGTTCGCCCACTGCCCGCGTGCGCAGCCCCCAGCGCGTATGAAACATCACCACATGCGTGAAAGCCAGCATGACGAACATCAAGAAAAAGATGGGCTGGTTGGTGAAGATAGCCTCGCCGACGACGGGCAGATCGCTCAAAATGGGCAGGCTGATATTGCCCAGCTTGGCCGCGCCGGCTTCTGTGGAAAGCAGGTATTCGCGGCGTACGAAGCTGGTGATGCCCACCGCCAGGATATTGATAACCGTGCCGCTGACGATTTGGTCGGTGCGGAAGGTGATGGACAGCCAGCCATGTAGCAAAGCGATGAGACCGCCGCTGAGCACGCCGATGATGACCGCCAGCAGTTGCGCCGTTTCCAACGGTAGGTCTGTGCCGCGCAAGAAGAACAGCGTCACAAAGCCGAAACAAGCGGCGAAGAGCATCATGCCTTCGATGGCGATATTGACGACGCCAGCCCGCTCGCACCAAATGCCAGCGAATGCGCCGATCGCCAGTGGGGTTGCCAGGCGCAGGCTCTCGGCCACGATGGTGGTTACATTGGTATCGTTGCCAGCTGCCGCCGCGATGATGATGGTGGGGATGAAGAGCGCGCCGCAGACGGCCAGCAGAGCCAGGCTAATCCGCCGCACGCGCAACTCGCGCCATGCTGCGAGGTTCAATCCGCCGCTGATGATGAAAAGGCTGCCGATGACGACGAGATAAGCCGAAGTCGGCACGGGGATGTCCCCCACAGTCGGCGTTTCGCCCAGGGAGGTCGATTCAAATGTCAGCGTCGTGACCAGGTCGGGGTCGAGCTGGGTCGCTTCCAGCCAGATGAAAATGCCCAGCACAAGCAGGAAACCAGCAATGATACGGCGGCGGGTGATTTTGATGCGGCGGCGCGGCTTGGTCTTGGCAGCCATGCTCAGCTCCCCCAGCCGGTCGAAAAGACGAGTTCGCCTTCTTCGGCTTCGCTGCGTTTGGGCACGCGCCACAGAAAGCGGATGATCTGGTCGGCGGCGACAAACATGATGATCAAAGCCTGCACGATCTTGACCAGGTCGATGGAGATATCCGCGCGGATTTGCATGAGCGCCGCGCCACTGAGCAGCCCGCCCCACAGCAAGCCCGCCCAGACCATGCCTTTGGGATTGTTGCGCGCCAACAGGGCGACAGCGATGGCATCAAAGCCGACGCCAGCGAAGAAACGCGGGTGCATCACATGTTCGACGCCGCTGATTTCGATCGCGCCAGCCAAGCCCGCCAGCATGCCGCTGAGGGCCATCGCCAGCACGATATTGCGCGGCACGCTCATGCCAGCGTATTTTGCTGCGTGCTGATTCGCGCCGACCGTGCGCAGCTCAAAGCCCAGCGTGGTGCGCTGCAAGAACCAATCGGTCAGCCACACCGCCGCGATCATCAGCCAAAAGCCGAAATGCAGCTTGCTTTGGTCGCCGACAGCAATCAGCGTGAGGAAGAGCTGGACGGCAGCCATGACGCCCGCCCAGACCAAGCCATTGCGCCGCGCCAGCTGGGGATCTTCGCGCCGCAGCGGCAGCCAATTCAGCAAGAAAGCCACACTGGCCGCGGCCGCCATAAACAGCAGCAGCGCCAAGGGACTGGTGATGCTATCCAGCGTGGGCAGCATGGCGGCGGGCAGGATGACGGGCGTTTTGGGCACGCTGGCGTTGACATCGCCCAGGATGACGGGATCGACCGATTTGATCAGCCAGTCGACCAGCAGGATGGCGATGAAATTGAGCATGATGGTGGTGATGACTTCGTGCGCCCCGGTGTAGGCTTTCAGCGCGCCGGGCAAAGCGCCCCACAAGAATCCGCCGGCTATGCCAAATAAAATCGCGGCTGGCAGCAAGATCAGCGGCGATGTATCGGGCGGGGAAAATGCGCCCACTGCCGCCACGGCGATGGCGCCCGCGTAGAGCTGTCCCTCGGCGCCGATGTTGAAGAGACCGGCTTTGAAGCCCAAGCCCACCGCCAAACCCGCGATGATGAAGGGGATGGCGCGCACAATGGTTTTTTCGAGGTTGGACGGGATGAAAAGCAGGACAGAATCGCCCAGACGCAAGAAAAGCACTTCCAGGTCTTGTTCATTTTTCAGAATGCCGAATGTGGCGCCACCCTGGTCGCCGGCATTCAGCACGCGGTTGCCCGGGCGGCGGATGACCAAATGCTGCGCCAACGCCGCATCCAGCTGGGAGTCCAGCGCCGCGTTGACCGAGTCGCCGCTGAGGTAGCCGGCATCGTACATCCTGCCCACAATGCGGAATTGCGCGCCCAGGGCAGCGGGCTCGTCTATGCCCAGCGCGTCCAAAGTCGCCAGCGTCTCTATGGCTTCGACGACATCGTCAAAGTCGGCGGCGACGATCTGTGCCAGCATATCGGCATCGGCGCTGCCGGCTGCGATGCCCAGCGCGTCCATCTGCAGCAGGGCATTTTTGCTGCGCAGCAAGACGACCAGTCCGCGTTCGTCGATCAGCGCCAGGTCGTCGCGCAATTGCTCTTGCTGTGCTGTGGACAGGTCTGCCAGCGGGGCATAGAGGGCGGCAGCTTCGTCGAGTTGTCCGGCTGTGACGAAATCGGTCAGCACGCGCAAATCGGCGCGTTTGAGACCAGACAGGTCATCCAGCCGTGGCGCCAATGCCCGCAGTCGCTCCGCGCCGACTTCGCCGATGGTCTCCAGCCGCTCGCTGATGGCGGTTGCCGCGTCTTCGTCTATGTCGAAGCGCGCGAAGAATGCGGCATATTGGCGCGTTTCGTCCCTGCCGACTTCCAGCACCCGCTCAAATGGTCGGGCTTGGCGCGACAAACTGCGGCGGGTGGTGATGTCGTTTGCGCCGGCATAGACGCGCATGTCCGCAAAGTCGGCGCTCTTTGCCACTGGATTGATGGTCAGCCCGGTCATCGATTCGACCAAGGCGATATATGCTGTAGAAGACACGCGCAAGCCCTCGGCGATATCGGGCTGCAAGGCGTTGTCGCTGACGGTGAGGGTGATGAGCGGGATGCCGGCCAGAAAAGCGGTGATCACAGCCAGCAGGGGCAGCAAGCGCGGCGATATGCCCACCCACATGCCGAGCAGGCGCTGACCCCGGCTTTCGGTTGGCGCGCTCATGCTGGTTCGGCCGTTTCTCGCACGCCCGCCATGCGCAAACCGACTGTGTCGCGGTCGGCTTCGGC
>DAOUJB010000066.1:0-1775 GCA_034423155.1 Anaerolineae bacterium
CCGCCGATCACGCCAACATGCCTGGCTGTATAAGCGCCCGCCCGCACAGCCTGTCGCACTGCATCCCGCAGCGATTTGCCTTCGCCCAAGCCCACCGCCAGCGCCGCATTGAAGCTGTCGCCCGCGCCGGTCACATCCACCGCGTCGATCTTTGGCGCCGGCACTTGCAGCGCGCCGTCATCGTCCAGGATCATGGCACCCCGCGCGCCTTGCGTAATCACCACTGCGCCCGCCCCCAGCGCCCGCAATCGCTCGGCCAGCGTCGGCGCCGGCGTGGCATCATCGGGCGGCAATCCCAGCAACATGCGCGCTTCGAAAATATTGGGCGTGAGCACATCGACATGGCGCAAAATAGCGGGGTCGTCTGCGCGAGCGGGGGCGGGATTCAGAATGGTCAGCGCGCCCGCTTCCTTGCCTTGCAGCAAGGCCGTCCCCACTGTCTCGGGCGGCACTTCAAACTGCGTCATGACGATGTCGCTGTCGGCGATTTGCGCGGCGCAATCACGCACCTGTCGCGGGCGCATGCGCATATTCGCGCCCAGGTCGATCGTGATGAAATTTTCGCCATCGGGCAGCACATTGACAAAAGCCACGCCGCTGTTGCAATCGGCGAGGCGCTGAATATGGCGCGTATTGATGCCCTCGCGCGCATAGACAGCCAGCGCCCAATCGCCAAACGCGTCATCGCCCAGGCAAGCCAACAACTGCACATGCGCGCCCAGCCTGGCCGCCGCGATCGCCTGGTTTGTGCCTTTGCCGCCCGGTCCCAGGTCGAAGCCGCCGCCTACCAGGTTTTCGCCCGCGAGCGGCATGCGCGGCACAAACAGCGTCAAGCCCTGCACATAGCTGCCGACAACGAAAATGCGCGTCATGACAAGTTCCCTCCAACCAGCGCGAGCTTATACAATTAGGTCTTGCGTGCAAAAAGCCTGTGCCGTATTATTGTCGCTGCAAATTCTGAATAGAAAAGTGAAAACAATGAGAATCTACTTCATCATTGTCGCAGTATTGTTGTCGGGGGGGGGGGGTAAACCCCCAGATTAATATTTCCCCCGAATCTCGTTGCTCGCCCTACTCCCGAGCAGACTATTCCTATCCCCAAAGCATTGAATTGCGGATCATTGCCGAAAATTTGGAAGGCAATATCGTAAGTCCCTATACGGGCGAAGTTTTCTCCAGTCGGTCGCAAACAGACATTGAGCATATGGTCGCCACATCCGAAGCGCATGACAGCGGGTTATGCGCGGCAAGCGCAGCGACGAGACGACAATTCGCCAGGGATCTGGATAATCTCACACTAGCCAGTCCCAGCGTGAATCGATATCAGAAGAGCGATAAAGACCTGGCGGATTGGTTGCCGCCAGAAAATACCTGTTGGTTTGTCCAGACGGTTGTGAGCGTCAAAGCCAAATATGGACTGTCGATGGACTTTCAGGAAGCCTTCCGCGCCTTGCGGATTTTGACTGAAGACTGCCGGCCACGCGCCGAATGTCAGCTGCCCAGCCCCGTTGATGCGCTCAATTGCTACGCAGACCGCGCACCCGCAGGCTCTGGTCTCGCCGATGCGCCAACGACAGCAAAGGCTTGTTACACAGATGACAGCGCCTATGTGAATGGCACAATCAATGTGCGCAGCGGCGCAGGAGTCAATTTTGCCATAGTCGATGTGATACAGAGCGCGACTGTGTCCGTGCTCGGTTCGGCGCGCAAAACCGATTACTGCTGGCTGAAAATCGGCGCGAATCGCTGGATCGCGCGGCTACCCCATGTGCTTG
>DAOUJB010000067.1:0-2196 GCA_034423155.1 Anaerolineae bacterium
TGGATTTGGCTCTGGAATACCACATAAACCGCCAACGTCGGCATCATGATGATCGTGAGCGCCGCGAAAAGCGCCGACCAGTCGCTCTTGTAATATTGCTGATGGAGCAGGAAAGACAAGCCCTGCGGCAAAACATACTTGTCCCGCTCGGACATCAATACCAGAGGCAGGATGTATTGATTCCACATGCCGAGGAAATTGAAGATCGCCATCGCCACCAAACCGGGTTGCGCCAGCGGCAGCATGACACGGAAGAAGACCTGGTATTCATTCGCCCCGTCGATCAGCGCCGCTTCATGCAACTCCGACGGCAGCGTCTTGAAGAAGCCGGTCAAAAAGAAGATGGTGAATGGTAAAGAATAGGCGGTATAAACCAGACATAAGCCGAGATAACTGTTCAGCAGCTGCAGCTCCTTCGCCAAGAAAAACAGCGGCACCAGCGCCAGGAAAATGGGAAAGAGCATACCCGCCATGAACATGTAAAACAGCGCGCGATTGCCCAAAAAACGAAAACGCGCCAGGACATACGCCGTCATAGACGACAGCGCCAGCGTTAAGACCAGAGCCGGGATCACCACCAGCAAGCTGTTGACGAAATAGCGCCCAATGTAGGCGGACACCCAGGCGCGCTCAAAATTGTCCCATTGCAACGTCGCTGGCAGCGCCCAGGGTTCAAAGAAGATCTCTTGATCGGTTTTGAAGGAACTGTATACCAGCCAGACCATCGGCAGGATGACGATGATCGCCCAAAACGCCAGGCTGAAGTTGACTAAGGAATGCGACGCCAGTTGAGGCAGCCCTTGGGGAAGCCGGGGCGCTATGGACGAATTCTGGCGGGTTGTGTTCGTCATGCTTAATACTCCAGCGAATCGCGGCGGGTAGCCAGCATGGTCAGCAGCGAAAGCGCGAAAGCCAGCAGGAACATGGCGACGGCGACGGCGGTGGCATAGCCGAATTTGCCGCTGAGGAAGGCGCGCTCATAGACATAGGTGGAGAGCACATCGGTCGAGCGGTTCGGTCCGCCTTGGGTCATCGTCTGGGTGATGGCGAACATATTGGTCGCCCCGATTGCCAGGAAGACCAGCGCCGTGCGTATGGTATCCCAGAGCAGCGGCAGGGTAATTTTCCAAAACAGATCCCAGCGTGTGGCACCGTCGATGGTAGCCGCTTCGTAATAGCTTTCCGGGATGGAATCCATGCCTGCCATGAATAGCACGACGAAAAAACCCACCGCCTGCCAGATGACGACCGTCCCGACCGCCCCCAGCGCCACGTCCGGGTTGCCCAGCCAGGCGATAGGCTCCGGCGCGCCGAGTATCATGGCGATGCTGCTGAGGATGCCGATGGTGGGGTGGTAGATGAAGCTCCACAAGACGCCGATGGCCACTAGGGACATCACTTGCGGGAAGAAGAAGGTGATGCGATAAAACTTCCGAAAGCGCGCCTTGCCGTGCGTGAGCAAGAAAGCCAGGTAGAGCGCGATAACGATGGTGATGACGGGGATGCCCGCCAAGTAGATGAGGTTGTGTTTCAGCGCGTTCCAGAAAAAGGCGTCCCCCAGCAGTTTTTCGAAATTCGCCAGCCCGATATAAGTCGGTTTCGGGGTAAGCCCGCGCCATTTCGTCAGGCTGTAATACATCGCCTGTCCATAGGGATAAACGACGAACACCAAAAATAGCGCGAGCGAAGGCAGCGTGAAGGGAATGATGATATGATACTTGTTCTTCTTGAACGCGGCCCAAGCTGCGTTAGCGATGTTTGTCATAGTCGGTTCATCCGCGCCAAGGCGACAAACAGGAGGCCGTCCCGTGACGCTTTAGCCTCCTGCTCATCGCCTCCCAAATGTCGGGACGAGCGCTGTGCGAACTATGCGCGCGTGTACTTTGGAATGTCGTCGTCGGCTTTCACTGCATCAGCAGCCGCCTGTACCGTCTCAGCAAACTGATCGGGACTGATGCGGCCCGTCAGCAACTCGCCAGTGGCGTTGGCCGCCGCCCGGCCAAGGTCGCTGTACCAGCCCCCAAAGCGATGCCTGAACCCGCCGTTAGCCGCTTCCGCCGCTTGCAAAGCCGATGTCAGCGCCGAACTGAGCTCGACGCCTTCGCTGCCGCCGAATACCGGCATGACGGCGCTGAGCTCTTTGGCGAAGAACTGGGCGTTGGCTTTGGACAGCATGCAGCGCATGAACTCCATGCC
>DAOUJB010000068.1:0-9033 GCA_034423155.1 Anaerolineae bacterium
CATCGCTGGGGGCATCGGGCGCTTGGCTGGGCATGATCGTCTCCATATCGACCATCACCGGGCTTTTCCTGAAGCCGCTATTTGGCATTTTGTCCGATCGCTGGGGGCGGCGACTGTGGCTCTTTGTTGGCGCGGGTTTCTTCGTTTTTGTGCCTTTCTTGTATCGCTTCATCACCACGCCCGACCAACTGCTGCTGTTGCGGCTGCTGCATGGCACGGCCACGGCGATATATGGTCCGGTGACTCTGGCGTATATCGCCGAGTTGGCGCGCGGACGGTCGCTGGCGGCGGGCATCGGCACCTTCGAAATGGCGCGCAGTGGCGGCTATATCGTCGGTCCGCTGTTGGGCGGCTGGCTGCTGCTGTCTCTGGCGGCGGTCGATGTCTTCACGGTCATCGGCCTGCTAAGCTGCGCCATGTTTCTGCCGCTGCTGTTTCTGCCGCCGACGCGCAAAGCGGCTGAGTTGCCAGGCGAGCTTTCCGGCGTAGAACCGAACAAAGCCAAACGCTCACCCAGCAACAAGCGCCTTGGGGACACATGGGACCTGCCCGCTCTCAACCTGCGCGTGGCGCTGACGGAAGCGGCTCGATTGCCAGCTGTCTGGCTGACGGGCGGGCTGGAAGCGGCGGCTTTTGTGGCGCTGTATACGCTGAAAGCTTTCCTGCCCATCTTCGCGCTGGAAGCCGGCGTGAGCGTGGCGCTGGTCGGGCTCTTTTTCAGTCTGAGCGAAGCTGTGCATGTGTTAGGCAAGCCGGTCTGCGGGCGGCTGGCCGACAAGCTGGGTTACCTGCGCGCTATCAGCCTGGGCATGCTGCTGCTGGCGGCCGCGCTGCCCCTGGCGAGGTCGCTGGATACTGGCGCGCTGTTCCTGATGCCGGCGTGCCTGCTGGGCGTGGCGCAGGCGCTGGTTTTTCCCGCCGCGAAAGCGCTGATCGCCGATGATATCAGCGCCGACAACCTGGGCGCGGGCATGGGTGTGTTGGGCGCGCTGCAAAATGTCGGCAAAGTGGCGGGTCCCGTGCTGGGCGGCTTTGCCATTGGCGCGCTGGGCTATGGTGGCGCGTTGCTGGCTTTGAGCGGACTGCTGATCGCAAGCACGCTGGCGCTGTGGCTGTGGAGCCGGCGCAGAAAACAAAACGAGGGACTGAGTTAATCCGAGCCCAGCCAGCAGCCCAAAGCCAATTCGCCGGGCAGCGCCTTCACGCGCCGTACATCATCGCCCACCGTCGACATGGTCAGCAACTGCGCATGGCCTGGAAAGCTCGAGCGCGAGGCAAAGGCGATGCGTTCGCCATCCCGCGACCACTGTGGCGACCAAGCCCCGCCAGGCCGATTGCTCAGCCGCAATAACTCGCCATTATCGGCGCGCAACATAGCGATCTGCCCGTCCAACTCCGCCGCCAGCCACTGGCCATCCGGCGACCAAGCCAGCCCGTCGATCGCCCCTTGCGCGGCATAGATTTGATTTTCCTGCCCGCCAGCAGGCGCGGAAATGGTGACGCGAAATGCGCCGGCTTCTTCGACGACATAAGCGATGCGCCGCCCATCTGGCGACCAGGCCGGCGCGGTAATCGAACGCGAATCGCCAGGCGGCCTATAAACGACAAATTCGGCGCTGCGCAGATCGCCGATCAGCAAGCCGTAGCGGGCAGCGGGCGAGTCGTCCCAGGCGTGCGAAACGACAATGCGCGAGCCATCTGGCGACAGGGATAGTTGGCGAATGGCGGTGAGAGGCTGGCCAGCCGGCGTGAATTGCCGCAGACCCGTGCCATCGACATTCACCAGGTGAAAACCATTCAGGGCGCTGTCATGGGTGGCGATAGCGATCAACCCGCTAGCGGCCTGGCAATCGACATCGCTGATGCGCAGATAACCCGCACCGTGTTGAATAGAGCCGGCGATGCGCATTTGTCCGCGTCCATCCAGCCCAATGCGATAAGCCGAGTTGGAGCCGCGCCCGGCGTCGATGGAATCGCTGTCCGAGAAGAATATCAGCCAGCCAGCATCGTCATGCGTCAGCGGCAATTGCCACAGCGGCGTGGCAGCGCACAGCAGCAACGGCAAAGCCAGATAGAGCAGGCGCTTCGGCAGCCCATGCGCTTTCATGTGCCGATCATAGCGCGGCCGAGAGAATCGCTGCCAGTTCCTGCGCCTCCAATGGAATTGGGTTGCCTTTCATGCTGCTGGAGGCTTGCGATTTCGCCACGATTTCAGCGAAGTCAGCCTTGTGAACGCCCAGCTCGCCGAGGCGCGGGAGTTCAAACAGGCGGCTGGTTTCGTTGATCCAGGCCAGCGCGTCGTGGGCGGTCGCAGCGGGCGAATCCAACAGCAGCCGCGCGGCACGCTCATATTTCGCCAGAGCGGGCGAATCGGCAGCTCGTGCAGCCAGCGCAGTCATATTGGCATTTATGACGCCCGGCAGCAGGGCAGCGCAGATCGCTCCATGAGGCGCGCCTGTCAAACCGCCCAGCACGCCAGCGAAACCATGCACCGCGCCCAACTTGGCGTTCGCCAGCGCCAAACCGCCCAGCAAACTCGCCAAAGCCATATCGGCGCGCGCATCGGCAGCATCTGGCTCGGCAACCACGCGTCGCAGCGACCGTCCCGCCCGCCGCAAGCCAGCCTCGCACAGCGCATCGGTCAGCGGATTCGCCAAATGCGAAACAAAAGGTTCCAACAACTGCGTCAACGCGTCCATGCCCGTGCTGGCGGTGGCAGCGGGTGGCAGCGAATGGGTCAAGAGCGGGTCGACCAAGGCGATATCGGGCAGCATGCGGTTGTCGCGCAAGCTCACTTTTACGCCATGTTCGGGCGAGCCCAACACGGCGTTCTTGGTGACTTCTGCGCCGGTGCCCGCTGTGGTCGGCAGGGCGATGAAAGGCAGCGGCGACACGCTCAATTTCTTCCCCGCGCCGATGACTTCCAGGTAATCCAGCGCTTCGCCAGGGTTGGGGATGAGGGCAGCCAACGCCTTGCCGCTGTCGATGACGCTGCCGCCACCGATGGCGATCACCAGGTCGCAGCCGGACTTCCGCGCTTCTTCGCGAGCCACCTCGATGGCTGCTATGCTGGGTTCTCCCGCCGCGCTGACGACCGTGCAGGGCAGGCCGACCTGGGCGAGCGCGTCGATGCGCTGGCTGTGCCGGGCGGACTTCGCGCCAGTCACCAGCAGGGCGCGCCGGCCCAATCCGCTGGCCAGCCCGGGCAGTTGGTCGGCTGTGCCAGCGCCGAAGATGATGCGCGCTGCAGTGGCGAATTCAAATGGCATGGCCAGTCCTCGTCTATTCGGCTCACAGAAAAATGCGCAAGATAGCGGCTGGACTTTGACAAGCGCTCGACGCCGCGCTTTGCTGTTGAATCGCGCCACAGCCTGTGCCACACTAGCGGCATTATGACGCGCCGCCAGGAGAACCGCAAATGCCCTTGACCCCCGAACTGGAAGCCGGACGGGAGTTGGTTGCGCGCATCGGACGCATCCTTTTCGATCGTCATCTGACCGATGCCGGCGGCGGCAATATCAGCTTGCGCGTCGGCGAGCTCTTCTGCATGTCGCCCACCTTGGCCGGGCAGATGCACCAGTGGCAGCTGCGCCCAGACGATGTGCTGGTGGTCGATTGCCGGGGCGAAATCGTGCATGGCGCTGGCGGCTTAACGCGAGAAAGCGCCGTCCACCTGGGTTTGCACGGGCATTACCGCGCTGTGGGCAGCGCCGTCATTCACGCCCATCCGCGCCACCTGATGGTCTTTGCCTGCGCCAACCGTCCCATGCCGCCGGTGATGGAAGCCACGCGCAAGTTTGGCACGACGCCCGTCATCGACTATGCGCCTGCTCACAGCCCCAAACTGGGCGAACGCATCGTCGCCACCATGCGCGGGCGCGAAGCCATGATCGCCAAGCACGCCGCCGGCACAATCGCCCCCTGGCACGGTCTCTTCTTGATGGGCAAGCACCTGGAAGCCGCCCTGGATGCGGTGGAACGGCTGGATACCAACGCCTTCGTCATGCTGATGGCTGGGCAGATCGGCGCGAGTCCGCTGATGGCAGACGAAAGCGCCGCCATGGAAAGCGCCATCGCCGATTTCCGCGATTGAGCCATGATCGTTTCGCTGACGCCCAACACCACGCTCGACCTCACCGTTTTCGTCCCGCGCCTGACGACCAACACGACCATCCGCGCCACGCGCACCGTGCACAGCATGGGTGGCAAACCTGCCGATGCCAGCTGGATATTGGGACGGCGGGGCCTAGAAAGCCTGGCGCTGGGGCTGGCGGCTGGCGCAGTGGGAGAAAAAGTCGCCGGCATGCTGCGCGAACTGGGCGTCACGGTCGACTTTCGCGAGGTGGCCGGCGAAACGCGCATCAACACCGTCATCGTCGACGAAGCCACTGGCGAGCACACCACCATCACCAGCGCGTCCATGCAGGTGCGCCCCGAAGATGTGGCGGCATTGCTGGCGCGCTATGAACAAGCGCTACCGCAGGCCAGCGTCGTCATCACGGGCGGTTCGCTGCCGCCGGGCATGACCCCCGACTTTTATACCGATGCCATCAGCCTGGCCGGCGAGCACGGCGTGCCCGTCGTCTTCGATGCCGCGCCACCCAATTTGCAGGCTGGCTTGCGGGCGCGTCCGGCTTTCATCAAACCCAACGAGCACGAATTGTCGGCGCTGGCTGGCGAAAAGCTGCGCACGCTTGCTGAGATTTACCGGGCGGCGAGCGATGTGCAGGCGCAATATGGATCGCAAGTGGTGGTCACGATGGGGAAGGATGGCGCGCTGGCGGTGCTGGACGGGCGCAGCTATCGCATCCCGCCCATTCCTGTCGAAGTCAGCAGTCCAGCTGGCGCGGGCGATGCTGTGCTGGCGGGGCTGGCGCAGGCGCTGCATCAAAACCTGCCCATAGAAGACGGCTTGCGGCTGGGCATTGCCGCGGCCAGCGCAGTCTGTTTGCAGCCGGGCACCGCCGCCTATGCCCTCGCCGACATGCAACGCTTTCTGCCGCTGGTGGAACTGATTGCCTATCCCTGACAAAAGGCTGAAATACAGAAGTGAACCAAGTAAGTCATGCAAAAAAGGGCGATGTTTCTCAATTTCGGAGTTTGTAGGGGCGATACTTGTATCGCCCACAATCCCGCTGTTTTTGAATTGGGCGACTCAAGAGTCGCCCTTACAAACCGCAATTCCCCATCGGCGTGACATGCCCGGCGCTGATCCAGCCGCGCAAGCCGTGATAGTCCACCTGGAACCAGCCCGCCGTCCGCGCTAGCGCCGTCAGCGTCACATCGAAGGGGATGACTGTTCCCAACAGCGCGCCGGCGGGAGCATCGCGGAAGTTCAGCATATAATTCGTGCGCACCAGGCAGCCGCGTAGATAGGTCATCGGCAGCGCGGTCGGCATGGGCAACTGCGAAGGCAGCGGGGCGTTGCTGACAAGGACAAGCGTGCCCGGGCGGTTGATCGAGGCGCAGGTGTAGCCCTCGCGCAAAACAGACGCCAGCGCAGAAACCGCCCGGGGCGATGTCGCCGCGTTCAGGAACATCAGCCCGCCATACCCTCGATCCGGCGGAAAACAGACTTCCACGCCCTGCTCGACGAAACCCCAGACATCCAGCGCATCCAGGAAACCGAGGTCGATGATCCAGTCGATGCCGACGCCAGCCGCGCCCAGCCGCTGGAATTGCACGCCGCTGCGCAAGCCATGCGAGGCCGCCAGTCCATAACCCTGCCGCAGCAGCCACTCGCCGGAATGGGCTTGGGTCCTGGCGGTCTGGGTGGGCGTGGCGGTCGGTGAAGCGCCCCCGCGGCCATTGTCATCGTCATTGTCGCTGCCACTGTCGGTCCTGCGACGAGGCGGCGGCGGTGGCGGTTGCGGCGCGCGCACGCCCGATTCATAAGCGCCGATATCGCACAGGGTACCGGCCGGCTGGGGGCGGGGCGCGTTGCGTTGGTCGCTGGTCACGCCCGTCAGGCAAGCGGCCGCCTCGAGCGCCGGGCTGCCAGCCAGCAGCTCGTGATAGGGCGGCGTCCCCGTCGTGGCCGTGTCAAGCAGCGGGTCGCCGCTCAGCGCGGGATTGCAAGAGCCATCGGCGATCAGATTGCCGACATTCTCGGTGATGAATTCCGCGCCAGCGCAGTCGCCGCCGGCGTTATCCGCGAGGATGCTGTTGCGCAACTGGACGTTGGCGGGGACGCGATCGGTGGAAAGTTGCGACGTGAATAGCCCTTCAAAGCTGTTGCCAACGATAGTCAAATGGGTTAGCGTGACGCTTAAACGGTCGCCTAGGCGAATCCCTTGCGAAGCGTTGCCGCTGAAGGTGCTGTTGTCTATGGTTACATTGGTCGTGCCAGAAATAGCTCCAAGTTCCAGTACGCCATTGTTCCCGGCACCACTGCCGTTGTTGATGAAGGCGCTATTTACAATCGTGATCGTTCTTGTGCCGGCAGATGCGCTTACGTATAAGGCATCGCCCCCGCGGGAGCCGATATTGCTGCTGAAGAGGGAATTCTCGAACCTGATCGAATAGCTCGCGGTTGAAGCTCCTCGAATCGCGCCGCCTGTCGATAAGAAATCTTCATTAGGCAGAGCCTGGTTATCGGTCACGGTACTGTTCTTAATCGTGAGCGACGCGCCATCATCGACGTCAATCCCGCCGCCGCCGACATTCGAGCGTCCGCCGCTCAGAGTCAGGCTGTCCAGCGTCAGGCTGCCTTCCACATTAAAAATGCGGTGCGCATTATTGCCGCTGATGATGTTGCCGTTGCCCTGGACGGTGATGGTGCTGCCCGAGGTGACGGTAATCACGCCTGTATGGAAGTAGGTCTGGCCCGTGCCGGTCAGGACGATGGTGTCGGCATTGTTGGTCGTACCATCAATATCGGTATAGGTGCAACTGCCGAAGGGAGTATCGTCATTGGCGGTGGCGAAGGCGTCGTGCAGGGTGCAGTTTGTGTTTACCTGGATGTCAGCGGCCTGCGCCCTGCCTGCCGACCAAAACAGCAGCAGCGGAAGTAGCAAGTACAGAATTGCGCTGGGATGCTGCGGCCGGGCAATCATGGGGCGGGGGGGGGGGGGCGGAGCGCGTTAGTCAGATATTTTTCAATCATAATAACCCACACAATGAATCATAAACGACACTATCCTATACATTGTGCAACACATTAGTCATAAATGCAAGCAATTCGTCCGACCAAAATGGCGATTGCGTCAAATTGATGGTTCGCCATAGAAGCAAGTGCAAGTAAGTCATGCGACAATAGGCAGGAACGGCGTAGGGAACTGGCATCGCGTAGGGACGACTCTTGAGTCGCCCACAACACCGCAATGGTTCGTTTGGGCGATACGAGTCTCGTCCCTGCGGCTTTCTGAATTGAGTTGTTTGTCAGTTATTCACATGACCTACACATTTGAAGTCGCAGTCGATTCGCTGGATTCTGCTCTGACCGCCCAGGCTTGCGGCGCGCAGCGCATCGAATTGTGCGCCGACTTGCCCAGCGGTGGATTGACGCCATCGCCCGGCTTGCTGGAAATGACTTGCCGGCGGCTGGATATCCCGGTGGCGGCGCTGATTCGTCCTCGGCGCGGCGACTTTTTGTATAGCGATGCCGAAATCGCCGTGATGCGGCGCGATATCGACTTTGCCCGGCGGGCGGGCGCAGCAGCGGTGGTCATCGGCTGTCTGACGGCGGATGGAGCGGTCGATGGCCAGCGGGCGGCGCAGTTGATCGAAGCAGCGCAGGGGCTGCCGGTGGTGTTTCATCGCGCTTTTGATATGTGCCGCGATCCGCTTGAAGCGCTGGAAATGCTGGCCCGGCTGGGCATATCGCGCTTGCTGACATCCGGGCAGGCGGCCAGCGCAGAGGCGGGCGCGCCTTTGATCGCGCAGTTGGTGCGGCGGGCGGCGGGACGCTTGACGATCATGCCGGGCGGCGGCATCAACGCGGGCAACATCCGGCCTATCGCCCGGACGACTGGCGCGCGCGAATTTCACTTCTCCGGGCGCAGGCAGACGGACAGTCGCATGAGGTATCGCAATCCGCGCTTGTCGCTGGGGAATGACGATGATTATGCGTGCTGGCAGGCTTCGGCAGCGCGGATACGGGCGACCATCTCGGCGCTGCAGGTCAAGTGAGGCCTGCGCCTAATCGAAATCTGTGCGCAAGCTTTTGAGTCGCTTGAAGCGTCCATCCACGAAGTCATAGACCAAGGTGCCGACCAACGCAAAGGCGTAGATGAACGATATCGCCAGTCCCAAAATCAGGAATGCTTCTGCCATGCTGGCCTCCACCGCCGAACAGATTCTTCAATTGGACTGTTTCGCTGCGTCCGAGCAATAGGACTATCGCCAGCAGCATGGGAAACAAGGGTAGGAGTATGGAGTATATTACCCATCTGAATACCTGATTGGTATCAAACGAACGCATGACGCCTACACGCTATCGTCAGAGTAACCTACAAATGAAGCTTTGATCAGAAGATACGAGGGCGGTGTCAAGCCGACGCCACCCTCGTATCAACCAAGGTCTATTGTCTGCCTTTACACAAACAGCGGTTCCATCTCCCATTCGGCGACCATGGCCTGCATGTCCGCTTCTGGCGTGCGCCCGGCAAAGCGAGCCGCCGAGCTCAGCACTTTGGGCAAAATGCCAATATCACCCGCCGTATTTAAGAAGACCTGCTCGTTGCCCAGCACCCAGTGTACCGCTTTGTCGATGCTCGCCTGGTCGGTGAGTGGCTCGTACCAGGTGGCGTGACTGCGCTTGTCGCTTAGGTATGGACGCCTGGTGATGCCTTTGATGGTCTGCACGGCGGTGTTGCGCGCCTGGCAGATCTCCAGGACTTCGTTGAAGCCGCTGCGATAGACGGGGTTCTGCATCATCAGGTAATTGTAGGGCAGCAGCACCGAATCGAAATCGAAGCGTTCCAGGCTGCGCTGGTGCATGCGAGCGATGGCGACATCGTGCCCGGTGACGCCGATGTATTTGACCAAGCCTTGTTCGCGAGCTTCGATCAGGTATTCCAGCGCGCCGCCCGC
>DAOUJB010000069.1:0-2299 GCA_034423155.1 Anaerolineae bacterium
GAGGCGGTGGAAAATCATAATCCCGAAGTCATTATCATTGACGAGATCGGACGCGAGCTGGAAGCCAAAGCAGCCCGCACAATCGCCGAACGCGGCGTGCAGTTGATCGGCACGGCGCATGGCAACACGTTGGAGAACCTGCTGCTTAACCCGACCCTGTCCGACTTGATCGGCGGCATCGAGTCGGTTACTTTGTCGGACGACGAGGCGCGGCGGCGCGGCACCCAAAAGGTCGTGTTGGAACGACGGACCGCGCCCACTTTCGACATCGTGATCGAGATCCAGGCGCGCGACCGGCTGGTGGTGCATGCCGATGTCGCCTCGGCTGTCGATGCCATGCTGCGCAATCGGCCGCTGCCCACCGAGTTGCGCGAACGCGATGCGGCCGGCATCATCAATATCAGCGAACAAGTGCAAGAAGCCGCCGCTCGCTCTGCCCCAGCCCGGCAAGGTGCCCAAACCAGCAGCGCCCATGTCGTGCGTGGCAACCGCGACAATGGAAAATCTCGTAGCGAGATAAAAGGAGAACTGGCCAACGCCGACCCGCGCAACCTGCGCACGATTCGCGTCTATCCTTATGGCGTGGCACGCAACCGCCTGGAAAACGCCGCTCGTCGCCTGGCTGTTCCACTGCTGCTTACGGACGATTTCGGCGAGGCAGAAGCCATCGTCACCCTGAAGACGCACTATCGCCGCCGCCCACGACTGATAACGGATGGCGAAAAAAGGGGCGTTTCGATCTATGTGCTGCGCGCCAATACCGTCACGCAGATGGAGAACTTCCTGGTCGATCTGTTTCGACTGAATTCGCCGGAGACGCTGGACACATTCGGCGCAGCGATCGAAGAAGCCGAACGCGCCATCAGCCGCATCCGCGCTGGCGAAGAATACATCAATCTCAAGCCGCAAGCCTCGCAGGTCCGCAAGCGCCAACACCAACTGGCGCGCCAGGCGCACATGCAATCGGCCAGCGTGGGCGACGAGCCGCGGCGCTATGTTACCATTTATCGCGGCGTCAGCTGATGCGCCGACCAGCGCCGATCCGCACAGACAGCAGCAATGCCTTCGCCAACAACACGATGCGCGTTCGCCTGCCCGCCATCATAGACGAGACGCTGGCGCTCAACAGCGACTATGACGCGAGCATTCAGGCGAGACTGCGCAAGCTGCGCGACGAGATAGCCTGTGGCGCGCCACTGCCCCTTCTCCCCAAAAGCGAGCCGGATCATGACGAGTGGCTGGGCGCCCTCGACAAGCAGCGCCAGATCGTGCAGGGCAAGCCTGGCTGGCACAATGCCGAATGGTTCTTCGCGGAAACTTATGCCTATCGCTGGATTCTTGAAGCCGTGCGCTGGCAGGAAACCGGACGCGATCCGTTCCATCCCAAGAAGCTGGAAGAGCTGCATGGCGATGCGTTGTGGCGGCTGGTCGAACGGGCGCTGCAGCCTGCCGACAGCTTAGCGGACGCGCTGAGCCGCGGGCTGGCGCTGGACTTGTGGGCAAATCGCATCGATCTGAGTTATGCCGCGTCCATGCAGCATGGCACAGAAACCAAGGCCGAAGACCTGCTGGTCGATGATCGTGAAGCCGTAATCGCGCAGGTGATGAGCGAGCCCGCTGGAATCATTTACCTGGTCGCGGACAATGCCGGCTCGGAACTGGCCATGGATTTGGCGCTGGTGGATTTGCTTCTGCGGCTGCCAGAAACTCGCATCGTCGTTTGTCTCAAGGCAGCTCCCACATTCGTCAGCGATGCCACGCCGACCGACATCTGGCTGATGCTGGCGGAGATGCAGCGGCGCGGGCACGAAACGGCCGCGTTGGCGGGTCGCTTGCGCGATGCCTGGTCAGACGAACGACTGCGCTTTCTGCCGCACACTTTTTGGAACAGCAGCCGCTTTCTGTGGGAGTTGCCGACCAGCCTGCGTGGGGCGCTGAGCAAGGCGCGTCTGGTGATTATCAAGGGCGATGCCAATTACCGGCGCGCCCTCGGAGATTGTCTTTGGGACGCGCAGACGCCCTTCGCGGATGTGCTGGCTTATATTGACTCGCCTGTGCTGTGCCTGCGCACGCTGAAGAGCGACCCATTGGTCGGCTTGCCCAACGCAGCTATGGCGAATGAGCTATCCGCCCTCGACCCCGAGTGGCGAGTCAATGGCAAGCGCGGGCTAATTCAATTCAAAGTGCGCTAATCGAAAAGCCAGCAGGTCGCCGTGGACGGGAAGTCTTTTTCCTGCCAGGCAAAGACCTTGCGCGGCAGCAGCTGAAAGACCAGCGAGTCGCTCGTCTCCAGTTCGGG
>DAOUJB010000070.1:0-3140 GCA_034423155.1 Anaerolineae bacterium
CCCAAAGCGCAGGCGCAAGATGCGCGCTTCACGCGGGGTCAGCGTTTCCAGCAATTCTTCGATCTTCTCTTTGAGCAGCTTGCTATAGGCGCTATCGGAGGGTTTGGGCTCGCGGTCATTTTCGATGAAGCTGCCCAACTCGCTGTCTTCGTCTTTGCCGACCGGGTGCTCCAGGCTGAGCGGACGCCACGACACGCGCAACATCCATTGCACCTTGCGCGGCTCGGTTTCCAGGACTTCGGCGATCTCTTCGACAGATGGTTTGCAGCCGGATTGCTGTTCCAGTTCGCGGGCGACGCGATACAGCTGGCGGATGCGGTCGGTCATGTGCACGGGCACGCGGATGGTGCGTCCCTGGTCGGCGACCGCGCGGGTGATCGTTTGGCGGATCCACCAGGTGGCATAAGTGCTGAAGCGATAACCGCGATGATAGTCGAACTTTTCGACCGCCTTGATCAAGCCCAGGTTGCCTTCTTGGATCAAATCCAGCAGCTGCACGCCGCGATCCATATAGCGCTTGGCGATGGAAACGACCAGCCGTCCATTGGCTTCGATCAGATGGTCGCGGGCTTGCTGTCCGTCTTGGATAAGAAACTGCAATTCGGCGCGGCGTTCGTGGTTGGGCGCTTGCTCCAGTTGTCGCTCGGCTTTCAAGCCGGCTTCTTGGCGCATGGCCAGCTGCACCTCTTCTTCTGGCGTCAGCAGCGGGACGCGCGCCATCTCGCGCAGATACATGCCGACGGTGTCGCTGGTGGAAATGCCGTCCAGGTCGAAATCTTCGTCGCGTTCGACCTCCAGCTCTTCGGCGATTTCGTCTTCAAAGAGCGGCAGATCGGCGTCGTCTATCAAGACGGCGTAATCGTCTTTTTCGGTGTTTTCTTCGACCAGGAGGGCTAGCGACTCAATGTCGGAAGCGAACCCACTTTCAAATCCATCCACAGCTATGCCTTGCTTTGTTTGCAGCGCTGCCCATGCGGACTGCGTATTGTACAAGTTGTGTTGTCATTACACCAGCAACTGCTGTAAGACAGCCATGCGCGGGTCGATTGCGTCCGCCTCTGCTTTTGCCTGGCGCGCCGCAGCCCGATCGCTTTCAGCGCTCAGTTTGTCGCCGGTCTCGGCGCTAAGCCCGCGGCATTCGGCACGGCAGACAGCGCGGTAGCTGGCTTCGATCAGCACTTCTTCGCGCAGCAGCGGCGCCAAGTCGATCTCGCTATTGCCATCAATGCGAAAGACGCTCTTGTCTCCAAGCGATGGCAATGCAAAGAGTTCGGCGATATCCAGCGCAAATCCATGCTCAAATGATTCAAGGCAGCGGTCGCATTCGCGCAGATGGCTGATCTCCAGCTTGCCCTGCAGCAAAATGCCATCTTTGGCGCGCGTCAATACCAACTCGCCCACCAGCGACTCCACAAACAAATCATCGTGAACTTGCAGCCGCTCCAAGATCTTCAGTGGGAAGCTGCGGCAAGCGCCTGGGCCCGCCGACAACAAAAAGCCGACTTGCAAGCGCAGAAGTCGCCTATTAAGATAGCTTCTGTTTGGCTGATTCACAACTAAACCTCTGGAGCAGCTTACAAAATTAGTTGGCACTATTCTGCCATTTTCATGGCGCGCACACATTTTACTTGTCGCAGAACGCGCTTGTCAAGAGATTGAATCATTTTCATTGAGAAGCCACAATGGAAAGATTGCTGCAAAACTAGGCGTTCCCATCATTCCGTAGTCGCAAGTCAGAACCTCGCAATGCTATATCATAATGAAGGATGTGTCAATTGTGTGAGTTAGATTCCATATGCTACAGTCTGCTATCGTCTGCCTCAGTCATCATGACGCGCTTGCAGCTATGCTGGTCTTGCAGCCGGATGTCGCCGTCATCGCACTGAACGACGCTGCCGCATTCGTGCCCGCTTTGATCGAAAATCGCGCCGCGCTGGCAATTGTCGATGCCGAGCATTCAGCCGCCTATTCCTTGATTTTGACAGCCAAGACCAGCGCCGCCACCCGCCGCATCCCCATCGTGCTGGTCAGCGCCGATGCCGCAGCCCGCGCCCAAGCCATCGTGGCTGGGGCAGAACTCGCTTTGGACAGGGCGGAACTGGCGGGACAGTTGCCAGTCATCATTCACGAGCTGGCGCGCCTGCCTACGCCCGAAACCGTCGCGAAGCTGGATTGCGCATGCGCACAGCCCCTGCCGTCATTGGCTGTCGCCGGCGTCGAGGCCTTCAATCGCGGCGAATATTACCAGCAACACGACCTCTTTGAAGAGCTGTGGGTCGCCACCGAGGGACCGGTCCGCGACCTATATCGCGCCATTCTACAGGTCGGCGTCGCCTATTATCAACTGGAGCGCGGCAACTTTCGCGGCGCGCTAAAAATGTTGCAGCGCAGCGTGCAATGGCTCTATCCCCTGCCCGATACCTGCCAGGGTTTGGATGTAGCGGCTTTGCGGCGCGATTCGTATGCCGTGCGCGCAGAATTGCAGCGGCTGGGCGCAGACCGCCTGGGCGAATTCGACCGCAGCCTGCTCAATCCGCTGCGCTGGGGGGCGCCTCAGACATAACGCGCGAACCACTCCAGCATGGCATCGTTGTGCGCCCGGCGCAGATTGACCGCGCCACTGATCGACGCGCCGTGATAACCGCCCGGCTGCCGCAGCATCTCCACTGTGCAGCCAACCGCTTTCAGCACAGTATAAAATTGCTCGGACTGCTCGGCGGGACAGCGATAATCCAGCTCGCTTTGCACCAGCAGCGTCGGCGTTACACAGCGATGCGCATAGGTGAGCGGCGAGCACTTGTCATAGACTGCGGGGATTTCGTGCGGATGCCCGCCCATCTGCTCGACGCCGAAATAGATGCCGATATCGCTGGTGCCATAGAAGCTGCGCCAGTTCGTGACCGGATTTTGGGGGATGGCGGCTTTGAAGCGGTCGGTCTGCCCGATGATCCAGCAAGACAGATTGCCGCCGCCCGAGGTGCCGCAGACGCCCAGTCGATCGGCATCTGCCAAGCCCAGCGCGATGGCCTGGTCGACGCCGCTCATCAAATCCTGATAATCCAGGTTGCCCCAGTCGCCCTTGATGGCGGTGGAAAAGGCATCGCCATAGCCGGTCGACGCGCGGTGATTCAAAAACAGCA
>DAOUJB010000071.1:0-1745 GCA_034423155.1 Anaerolineae bacterium
TCCTGCAGCGTTATGGCATTGATGTCGCGCCTATCGCCTTTGATACGCTGTTGGCGGAGTGGCTCAGCAATCCCATCAGCAAGTTCCTCAAGCTGAAGACGCTGGTGGCGCAAACGCTGGATGTGCAGATGACCGAGATTGATGAACTGCTGGGCAAGGGCAAAGACCAGAAGACGATGAGCCAGATCGACATCGAAGTGGCTGCTCCCTATGCCGCCGCCGATGCCAGTATGACCTGGCGACTCGTGCAGCCCCTGCGCGACAAGCTGAATGACGAGGGCGTGAACACGCTGTACCACAAGCTGGAACTGCCGCTCATCCCCATCATCAGCCAGATGCAGCGCAAGGGCGTAGCGCTGGATGTCGACTTCCTGCGCGCTATGAGCGACCAACAGCGCGACAGCCTGTCCGAGTTGCAAGCGCAAATCTTTGAGTTGGGCGGCGGCAAATTCAACATCAACAGCCCCAAACAATTGAACGAAGTGCTCTTTGGCAGACTCGGCTTGCCGACCGAAGGGCTAAATCGAACCAAGCTGGGTTTTTCGACCGATACCAACACCCTGCAGAAACTGCGGAGCGAGCACGAAATCATCGAATTGATCGAAGGATTCCGCGAGCTTTCCAAGCTGAAGAGCACCTATGTCGATGCGCTGCCCACACTGGTCAATCCGCGCACCGGTCGCCTGCACACCAGTTACAACCAGACTGGTGCCGCCACCGGCCGCTTCAGCAGCAGCAATCCCAACCTGCAAAATATCCCCAACCGCACAGAGATGGGGCGGCAGGTGCGCCGTGCATTTGTCGCGCCGCCAGGTTATGGATTCCTGGCTGTCGACTACAACCAGATTGAACTGCGCGTCATGGCGCATATCAGCGAAGACGCAACATTGATCGAGGCATTTCAGGACGGACTGGATATTCACCGAGCCACCGCCGCGGCAGTTTTTGGAATCGGGCTTGATGAAGTGAGCGACGAGCAGCGCGACTTCGCCAAGCGCGTGAACTTTGGCTTGTGTTATGGGCAGGGCGCATACGGACTGGCCAGCCAGACGGGCTTGACGCGATCCGAAGCCCAGTCTTTCATCGATGCCTACTTCGCCGAGATGCCGGGCGTCAAGCGCTACATCGACGAGACCCGCGCGCGCGTCTGGGAGCATGGCTATACCGAAACCCTCTATGGACGGCGGCGCAGCTATCCCCAGATCAAAGCGGGCCGGCGCACTCGTGGCGCAGGCAACGAAGAACGCGCCGCCATAAACATGCCCATCCAGGGCACAGCGGCCGATATCTTGAAGCAGTCGATGATCGACCTGGATTCACGCCTGCGCGAGGCGGGCTGTGATGCGGCGATGATCTTGCAAGTGCATGACGAGCTGGTGCTGGAAGTGCGCGAAGACGAATTGACAGCGGTCGGTCCTCTGGTGGTCGAGACCATGGAAGCCGCCTTGCCCGATGGCAAATCCCTGCGCGTTCCGCTCAAAGCCAAAGCCAGCTGGGGCGGCAACTGGCGCGACATGCACGAATTGACAACAGCCACATGAATGACCACCCGGCACGAAATGGCAAATCCCACCGATGAAGCACTTTCTTGATTTGGCGGCTTGCAGCGGCGACGAACTGCGCGACTATATCAACCTGGCGCTGCAATTGAAGGCGGAGTGGCGCGCCGGCGGCAACCAGCCCATTCTGCGCGGCAAGACCCTGGGCATGATCTTCCAAAAACCATCGCTGCGCACGCGGGTTTC
>DAOUJB010000072.1:0-2398 GCA_034423155.1 Anaerolineae bacterium
GAAAGCGGGATGTGCACGGGGTTGGTCATCTGTCGGCCAACCAGCCAACTGAAGAGAACGATTATCGGGATGACGACGCCAGCGAGAACCACCGCGCCGCAAAATGCCACCGCCAGATAGCGCCACTTGCCCAGCCGCACCACTTCCAGCCGCCGTGACGCGCCGCTGCCGATGCGGAAGTGCCGTCCACGACCCGCCATGCGCGATTGCATAACCAGCAGCGCCAGCGCCATGACGATCAGCACAAGCGCCAGCAGCGAGGCTTTGTCCATGCGGAACGACTCGGTCTGCAAAAAGATGGCGCGCGTGAATGCGTTGTATTGCATCACAGCCACCGCGCCGAAGTCGCTGAGAATGTACAGCGCAGCCAAAAGCATGCCAGCCGAAAGCGCCGGGCGTAGCTGCGGCACTGTGATCTGGCGGAAGACGCCCCAACGACCCAAGCCCAGGCTGTGTCCCGCTTCTTCCAGGCTGCGGTCGCATTGCAAGAGCGCCGAACGCAGCGGCAGCGCGATGTAGGGAAACGACACCACGCCCAGCGTGAGCGTCGCGCCCACGAAGCCCTTGATGCCCGGCAGACGCTGCGCGCCAAATGGCTCGAGCAAGCCCTGCACGATGCCGCGGGGACCAAAGGCTTCGCTGTAGGTGACGGCTACCAGGTACGATGGAATCACCATGGCCGCCAGCCCCAGCGCCAGCCAAATGCGCCGACCCGGCAAATCGCAGCGGGCTGTCAGCCAGGCGAAAGGCACTGCGATGGATGTTGCCAAGCCCGTCGCCGCCAACATCAGACTGATGCTGTTGCCGACGATCAGCAGAGTCCGCGGACGCAGTAGGTAGTCAATGCCCTCCTGTCCTGCGCCCGCAGCTCGCAACGCCAGCAAGCTAATGGGAATCATCACCACCGCGACCACCGCCAGGCCGATCAGCTGTGTGGCTTGCGCGGCGCCAAAATGCCAGCGCGACAACACATGTGGATAGTGCCAATTCGGTCGCAATCGCGGCGGGATGACTTCCGAAAGCTGCATGGGCTTAGTCCAGCGCTCCGCTGTTTTCGATCATCTCCAACGTGCCCTGCAAGTCGGCGAGGTCGGACAAGTCGATCTCGGGCACTTCAAGCTCTTCCAGCGCCGGCAGGTCAACCGATGGCTCAACCGTCTCAACCAGCGGATATTCGAAAGTGGTTTCGGCGAAGTACGATTGCGCCGCGTCGCTCAGCAGATAGTCGACGAACTGCTGGGCGATTTCTGGCTGGTCGCTCGTTTGCAAGATACCCGCGCCCGCCACATTGATCAGCGAGCCGACATCGCCGCCAGGGAAGAAATGCAGCGTCGCCGTGATTTCCGGGTCTTCTGCCAGGAAGCGGAACAGATAGTAGTGATTCACCAGCCCGGCAGCCACTTCGCCATCGATGGTCGCCTGCACGACAGGCGTGTTCTTGGGATAGGCTTGGACATCGTTTGCCAGCATGTCCGCCAGCCAAGCCGCTGTTTCGTCTTCGCCCAGCAATTCGCGCATGGCGGTTACATTGGATACGAAGGACGCGTTGGTCGGCGCCCAGCCCACCAGCCCGCTCCAGGCTTCGTCAGTCAAATCGAGGATGGACTCGGGCAGCTCCAGCTCAAGTTCTGCCAGCATCTCTGGATTGTAGACGAGCACCCTGGCGCGTCCGCTCACGCCCACCCAGACGCCATCGGGCGAGATGAAAGCCGGGTTTGCGACCTGCTCGAGCGTTTCCGCGGGCAGTTCTGCCAGCATCTCTGCGGCAGCCAGCGCGCCCAAGGCGCCGCCGTCCTGCGCGATAAAGACATCGGCAGGGCTGTTTTCGCCCTCGGTCAAAATCTGGTTGGCGACAGCGCTTGTGCCGCCGTACAAAACTTCGACTTCGATTCCGGTGTCTTCGGTGAATTGCGCCAGGAGGGGGCCAATCAGGCTTTCGTTGCGACCCGAATAAATCGTGAGCGGGTCGTGGCTGTCGGCCAGGGCGGGCGCTGTGCCGATGCAGACCAGCGCAGCCAGCAGACATATGACGATACTGCGAACCTTCAACATGTTGCGTACTCCTTGTGATAGTTGCGAATCCGGGTTACGATTCGCGTTGATAGACAGAAGTCAGTTTTGGCCGAAATCGGATGTGCAGCCGTGCCGGCCGAACTGACTTCTCTGTTTTAACAGGCGCGACTCTCGCCTGTCTACGCAACTGGTTAATGCGCGGAATGCCTTTGCCGCCACCGAAAGTTGCAGTCGGTTAATTCCATCGGCGATTGTCTGCGCCGCCGCCTCGACTCTGGACAATCGCGCATGCAGCCAATAGAGTTAGCCTGCTACAATACCCGTGCAGGTCGTGGGGAGCGCAGGCAATGTCGAACTGGTGGGGCTCGCGGAAGAATGTCTCGTC
>DAOUJB010000073.1:0-2912 GCA_034423155.1 Anaerolineae bacterium
TCGCCACTTCCCATTCGTCATTGCCCACCAGGTAATGCAGCTGGATGAGGTCGACTTCGTCCACGCGCAGACGCCGCAGCGACTTCTCAAATTCGGCTTTTGCGCCGTCATAGCTGCGTTCGGCTGTCTTGGTCGCCAAGAAGAACTGGTCGCGATAGCGCTCCATCCAGGGTCCCAGCCGCAGCTCGGAATCGCCATAACTGGCGGCGGTGTCGATGTGATTGACGCCGTAATCAAGCAGCAACTGCATGGTTTGGTCGGCTTCGTCTTGCGTGACATCGCCAAGCGCTGCCGCGCCGAACAAAGTGCGTGTGCTGAGGTGGCCGGTGCGTCCGAAAACACTCTTGGGAATTGACATGCTGTTTCCTCCTTGTATGCGTTGTATGGACAAGCTGGCGCGGGGGATTCTTACGCAATGCGCGCACGCTAGGCAATTGCAGGCCGACAAACTTAGCTCGCCGCAGCCAGCGCCTGCGCATCCAGCTCCAGCAGATCATAGATGGCGACTTCGTCATCCTGGTAGACCATGGGCTGTTCGGCGAGCAGCGTTATCAACCAGTCGGCGGGCTGTTCGATAGCGACCAATGTCAAGCGAGACGGCAAGTAGTGGTGCAATACCAGATAACGGAATCCATCGGCGACCAGGGCATCCAGGCCCGCTTGCCACTGCGCCGCGGTCAGCGTGATTTCTGGCGGACCGCCTTCTGTCAGCAGACGCGAATAACGGAGCGGCGCCAGGATAGGATTGGCATCAATGTAGTCGTAAGCGTCAGGTGGCATGCGCGCGGTCATGCCTTCGGCGATCGGGCGCAAGTGGTGGCGCTGCAAAGACATATAGTATTTGGCGGTCTGCCGGCCAAAGGGCACATCGATCAACGCGCCCGGCTGCAGTTCGTCCAGCACAGCCACATAATCCGAGCGCATCTCGGCACGTTGGGTCAATGGGAAGATGCGCGAATCATAGAGCAACAGCCCCGCCAACAAGATCAGTGCAACGAGTCCCCAGCGCCGGTCGCCCAGCTGGTCTCGCAGCATGCAAAAGCCAAAGCCGATGATTATCGAATATGGAAATACAAAGATGCCATATACCCGCGCCGGATAATTTAAGGTGCGGAAGAAGAAATTGTCTTCCACCAGGCGGTAGGGCGTCCAATAGAAGGGCAGGGGTTCGCTGCGAAAGTGAAAGACAAGCCCCATGCTCAGCAGGTTGAAGACCAGCGCCAGCACCAGCCACATCCAGGCCCCGCGCCGCCGCCGGAGGATGTATGCCGCGCCCAGCAGCGCCATCCCTAGGCTCACCAAACCAGCAGGCCACCATTGCCAAAACAGGTCCATATTTAAGGGATCTTTCGTGAGAACGGGCCGCGCCGCCGCGGCCAAGAAATTTGCGTCTCCCAGCGTATGCAACAGCAGAGGCGAGCAGATGACCAGCGCAGTCAGGCTGAACAAAAGCAGGGTCAACCAGCAATCCCGCGAGCGCCACAAACCGCTCGTTGGCAGAACCAGCAGGGCAAGCCCGCCGCCCAACAGCATAGCCAGTATGCCGATTTTCAGATTCATATATAGGTTCAGCGAGAAGCAGATGCTCGCGACCAGGATCATCGGCGCGACACTCCGCCAGCCAGCGCCCGCTCGCAGACGAAGCAAAGACAGCATAAAGAAGAGCATGAACCAAGGGATCCACTCGGTCGCACCGGTATTGGGCTTTTCCAGCGCCACACGCAGGCTGTATGAGTTGAAGGCAAAATAGGCGCCCGCCACAAGCGCCGGCAGCCGAGGCTTGAAGACCAGCAAACTGAAGTTGTACATGCCATAGGCTTTGAAGATGATGCCCAGCGAAGCAACCAGGTTAAAAGCCAGCGGATCGCCCACCAGGCTGTAAATTAGCATCCACAGCGGAAAGCTCGTCCAGCGCCGCGGCTGCAGCGACACATCGAGACCAGTCGGATGAAAGAGCAGCTGGCTGTGGTTGATGTCCAGCCCACCCAGCAAAGCCTCGCGCATCCACCAGTTTTGCCAGAGCGCCGTATGCGTGTCGACTTCGTCGCCGGGCAGCGTGTGGTGCATCGTCTGGACGAAGGGGTAGGTCATGATCAAGAAAACGACAACCAGCACCAGCAGCGGGATGCGATCTCGCCGCCACCAGGCAAGCAAGTTTGTGCGCCAGGTTTCTGGCCTGTCCGCTGACTGCGCTGTCATCAGCCAAAGAGCGCTTTGAACTTGTCAATGGACGCGCGAAATCCATCGGCGAAGCTGCCAGCGTGCGGACGATACACCGATTCCAGCGACACGCTGCCCGCATAGCCATCGGCAGCCAAGGCCGCGGCGATCTGCCCCAGGTGTGGCGTCATCTGACCGCTGCCCAGGGGCACGCAATCGACGCGCGCTTTGGGCATGTCGACCAGGACATCTTTGATGTGGATGTGCCCCAGGGCACCGCCGCGCAAAGCTTCGTAACCCGCGGGATAGGGACTTTCGGCGCAATACAGGCTGTTGGCCGGGTCCCACAAGGCTTGCAGATGCTCGCTGCCCAACTCGTCGATGAGCTTGCGCGCCAGCCAGGCCGAGTTGATCATGGCGTTGTTGCCCGTCTCTACCACCAGCCGCAGGCCCCGCTCAGCTGCGATCTCCAGTGCCGGCAGCAGCAGCGCCTTTAGCTTGTCCCAGGCCCCGCGCGATACCACCCATTGCTCTGCGCCCTGGCTGCCGAAGAGGATCATCTCTTTGCGAAAGCTCATGATGCGCACCAAGCGGCAATCCAACGCACTCGCCATATCAAGGCAGCGCCGCAACGCCGCCAACTGTTCCAGGTAAGCGGGCGAATCGGTCTCCAGCTCGCCCAGCGCCAAACCGCCAAAGATATGCCGCGATATGCACGACACTTCTACGCCATGCGCCGCGACCAGCCGCTG
>DAOUJB010000074.1:0-13260 GCA_034423155.1 Anaerolineae bacterium
CCCGTTCCAGCGCCATTTCGGCCACGCGCACATGGTGATGCACGGGATCGTCGAATGTCGATGCGATGACCTCGGCATCAACAGAGCGGTCCATGTCGGTCACTTCTTCCGGACGCTCGCCGATCAATGCGACCATCAGATGCACATCGGGATAATTGGTGCTGATGGCATTGGCGATATCCTTGAGCACGGTGGTTTTGCCGGCTTTGGGCGGCGATACGATCAAGCCGCGCTGCCCAAACCCGACTGGCGCGATCAGATTCAACATGCGCGTGGAGAATATGCGCGGCACCGTTTCCAGGTTGAAGCGAACTTCGGGGAAGATAGGCGTCAGGCGTTCGAAGTTGGGGCGGCTGCGCACTTCACGCGGGTCCAGCCCATTGACCGCATCGACGCGCAGCAAGCCAAAATAGCGCTCGCTGTCTTTGGGCGGGCGCACTTGGCCGATGACCATATCGCCCGTGCGCAGCTTTAGCCGGTCGATCTGCGAGGCGCTGACATAAATGTCGTTCTTGCCCGGCAGGTAGCCTTCGGCGCGCAGGAAGCCGATGCCATTTTCGGTGACCTCGAGCACACCGCCGCGCAATTCGTTGCCGCGCCGCTCGGCCTCTTGCCGCAGCAATCCGATGATCAGGTCTTGCTTCTTCAAACGACTGAAGCGCGGCACATTTCGTTGGCGCGCCATAGTGCGCAATTCGGGCAAGGTCTTGGCTTCAAGTTTTCCAATGTTCATGCAGGTTATCCTGTTTTAGTGGGACGCGGCGAGGCTGGTATGCAGTTGCCACGATTTTGTGAGCGAAACCGAGGTTGGCGAAAGCAACGCTGCGCTGCTTGCATGGCGAGCACAACGGGCGACAACAAAGAGCAATGCGCGCTAGGGTATGTCAAGAAACAAGCCGCTGGCAGGGGACAGATAGTGGGAGAACTGCTTTCAAAAACAATATAACATGAATATTGGGCTGCGTCAAATGCTTCCTTGACGATTCTATAGCAATTATAATGCTATTGGCTGCATGATACACTAAGAGACTGCGCGAAGCCAGCACATGGAGACTGAAAAGCATGCCTCGCATTGTCGTCATAGGCGCGCTGGTTTACGACCTGGTATTTGATGTGCCCGATTGGGTGCAGCCCAACCGCGCCGTGCATGCTAGCGGGCTGACCATTTCGCCAGGTGGCAAGGGGCTTAACCAGGCGGCCGCGGCGAGTCGGCTCGGCGCAGAAGAAGTGCGGTTAGTCGGCTGCGTTGGCGATGACATCTTCGGCGCGGAGATGGTCGAAGCGCTGCAGCGTGTGGGTGTCGAGACGGCGCACATCGCGGTGCATCCCGCTGCGCGCACCAGCATCGCCGCCATCATCGTGCGCGAACAGCTGCCCGGCTTTATCGGCGCGCCCGATGCCAGCCGCCGCGTCAGTAAATCGCAAATCCAACAGGCGCTGGCCGACCTGCGCCCGGGCGATGTGCTGCTGGTCGGCTTTGAAACGCCACAGCCGCTGGTGGCCTACGCGCTGCAACTGGGCAGAGCCGCCGGCGTGTGCACCGTGGTCAATCCAGCGCCCTTCTTCACGCGCGATGCATTCGTCATCGACTATTTGCCCCTGGTCGACCTGCTCATCCCCAATATGCTGGAAGCGCAGTTGCTGATGAATAGCCAGACCGATGATGTCGACCAGCTTGGATTCGGGCTGCTGGAGAAAGGCGTCGGGCGCGTCGTGCTGACGCTGGGAGAGGCGGGCAGCATCTTGTACGAACCCGGCGGCAAGCTGTTACAAGCGGCTTTCCCCGTCGCAGCCGTCGATACGACCGGCGCAAGCGATGCCTTTGCAGGCGCGTTCTGCGTGGGGCTGGCACAAGGCTGGCCCTCGACGCGCAGCCTGGCCTTTGCATCGGCAGCGGCCGGACTGGCCTGCACGAAGCCGGGCACCATGACCTCCTTGCCCGAGCGAAGCCAAGTCGAGGCGCTGCTCGCCAAGGCGCAACTTGACCCGTCCGCGCGTGTTTTGGATTGTATGGCATGAAGAATCCATTCGCCCGGCAAAGCGATTATTCCGCCTTGGATGATGCGGCGCTGGTCGCCTTGGCGAAGACCAACCGCGATGCCTTTGGCGAATTGTACGAAAGATACCTCGGCAAAATGTATAGCTATGTCTATTACCGCACGGGCAACACGCATGATGCCGAAGACCTGACGGCGAAAGTCTTCTTGCGCGCTTTTTCGCACATAGGCAAATATGTCGACCGGGGCCTGCCCTTCCAAGCCTGGCTCTATCGCATCGCGCACAACCTGGTCGCCAATTGGCACCGCGACCAGAGCCGGCGCAAGATCATCGCGCTGGAAGATTATTTGGGGCGCGACCTGCAAACCGAAGCCCCCGACGAGCGAGCAGAAAGGCGCGACGAACACGACAGCCTGTTGCGCGCCGTCCGCCGCCTGCCTGCCGAACGCCAACAACTGCTGATCCTGAAGATTGTCGAACGCTTGCCCAACCGCGAGATCGGCATCATCATGGGACGCAGCGAGGGCGCGATCAAATCGCTGTATCACCGCACCTTGCTGGCGTTGCGCGCAGAACTAGGCGCCGACCCAGCCAGCAGCAGAGAAAATCGATCGAGTGGATGACCGTTATGAAGCCTGACCAGCCTGTACCGCATGAAAACGCCTCGGCAGCCGCTGACGAGCAGCGCGAAGCCAAAGCCCTCGCTCAACTGACGAACGCGCTGGAAGCGGCGCTGATATCACGACAGCCGCGCGAATCGTTCGCCAGGGAATTGCGCGCGCAGATCGAAAACGAGCAGGCCGATTTGCCTTCTCGCCTGCGTAATTTGTCTCCCCGACTACAATTCGCCGCGGCGCTTGCCTTGGCGGCTGGCTGCCTGCTGCTGATGCTGCGCCGGCTGCTGGGCGGCGATGGCGGCGGCGAACTGGTCGAAGACACCGTGCCCAGTTCTGCTTGAGGCAAGCCTTGACCGAAACGATCGCACAGCGGCAACTCAACCGTACACTGCTCGCTCGCCAGATGCTGCTGGAACGCTGCGACATCCCGCCACTTGAGGCTATGGAGCGGCTGGCCGGCATGCAATCGCAGATCCCCAACCCGCCCTACATCGGCTTGTGGACGCGGCTCGCCAAATTTCAGAAAGCCGAGTTGACCGCGCTGCTGAATTCGCGAGAGGTGGTCAGAGCGCCCTGGGTTCGTTCTACCCTGCATCTGGTGTCAGCCCACGACCATCAGCTATTCCAATCGGTCATTCAGCCGGCATTGGCGCGGGGCTTGCGGTCTTTCTTTGGGGCGCGCGCCAGAGACCTGGATATCCCGCGTTTGGTGGAAATCGCGATTCCTTTTCTGGAAGCCGAAACGCCAGCCATCGGGGCGCTGCGCGACGAATTGCAGCGACATTTCCCGCAGCACAACAAAGAAGCCATGGCTTATGCCGTGCGCAGTCACCTGCCGCTGCTGCAAGTGCCACCCAGCGGCACATGGGGCGTGGGCACGCGCGCGACCTATACCACCGCGACCAACTGGCTGGGCGAGGCGAAGTCGTCCGACCTGGCTGCGCTCTTCCGACGCTATCTGGCCGCATTTGGTCCGGCCAGCGTCATGGACTTTCAAACCTGGTGCGGCATGACCCGCCTGAAAGCCGCGCTTGCGCCCGTCCTCAAGACGCTGGTCGCTTATCAAGGCGAAGATGGCGCGCAGCTGTTTGACTTGCCAGACCGGCCCTTGCTGCCCGAAGATGCGCCGGTGCCCATTCGCTTTTTGCCGGAATACGACAACATCTTGATCGCGCACAAGAGCCGCGCGCGTATCTTGCCCGAGCAGCATCGCAAGAAAGTGCTCGTTTCGGCTGGAAGAATATTGGGCAGCGTGCTCATCGACGGCTTTGTCGGCGCGATCTGGAAGGCGAGGCGAGACAAAGACGCGGCTGTTATGACGATTACGCCCTTCGAGACTGTGGAGGTCAAAACACGTGCCGCAATCGAAGCCGAGGGCATGCATCTGTTGCGCTTTATAGACGAAGATGCCAGCGACTATGGCGTCGAGATAACTCGCTAGCGGTCTTGCGCGAACCCTCCACCCGACTCGCCGGAGTGATTGAAGAGCTTGTGTGCTACAATCCGCCGCGACCACCGCGCCAGCGTACCGCAAGGAAAAACTGATGCCAGCTGACTCGCTCATCATCGCGCTGCCCAGCAAGGGCAAACTGGGCGACGACTGCGACCGCTTTCTGGCGCGCGCCGGACTGCCTGTTTACAAACCCAATCGCCGCCAATACACCGCCGCCATCCCCAGCCTGCCGCAGACCGAAGTCGTCTATCAGCGACCGCGCGACATCCTCGGTCGCGTGTCCGAAGGTCTCGTCGATATCGGCATCACCAGCCTGGATATCGTCGCAGAATACAGCCAAGACTCGACGGAAGTCATGCTGATCGACCGGCTGGGCTTTGCCCGCTGCACGCTACTGCTGGCGGCGCCCGATTCCTGGACAGATGTGTCGTCCATCGCCGACCTGGCCGACCGCAGCCTGCGCCAAAAAGAGAGCGGAGTCCCGCTGCGCATCGCCACCAAATACAGCAACATGACCAAAAGCTTTTTGTATCGACAGGGCATATCGCACTTCCAACTGGTGCATGCCGAAGGCGCGATGGAAGTTGCGCCGCGCATGGGCTATGCCGATCTTATCGCCGACATCAGCGAGACGGGCACCACCCTGCGCGAAAATCAACTGCGCCCTATAAATGGCGGGAATATCATCGACGCCCAGGCTGTGCTCATCGGCAATCGGCGTGGTTTGCGCGCTTCGGCGGAGAAGCTGGAGACCTTGCGAGAATTGATCGAGCGCATCGAGGCGCATCGGCGGGCGCGGCAATTTGTGTCTCTGCGCGCTAATATCGCCGGCGAGTCGGTTACAGATGTGCAGATGCGCATCTTGGCCAATCCGGCGCTCAGCGGCAGCAAGGGACCTGGCGTGGTCGCCGTGGCCAGTCCGCCAGGCACGACGCAGCGCTGGTTCGAAACCAACCTGCTGGTGCGCAGCGAGCTCATTCACAAGACTATGCAGCATCTGCGCGCGCTGGGCGGCACAGACATCATCGTCACGCGCCCCGACTATGTTTTTGATGCGAAGTCCGCCACTTACAACCGCTTCGAACAACTGCTGCATACTGATGAAAGGCTGACGATACCATGAGCGCAGTGGGCATCCTCCATCCTGGCGCAATGGGCATTTCGATCGCGGCCTCGGCACAGGCAGCCGGGCATGCCGTCTACTGGGCATCTGCCGGGCGCAGCGCCGCCACCCGTCAACGCGCAGCCGAGCACAATCTGCTGGACATCGATTCGCTGGTACGCCTCTGCAATAGCTGTGATGTCATCATCTGCGTGTGCCCGCCGCATGCCGCAGGGTCGGTCGCAGAGGCGGTGCTGGAAGCTGGCTTCGCAGGACTGTATTGCGACGGCAACGCCATCGCTCCGCGAAAAGCCAGGCGGATCGGCGAGCGCATGACAGCCGCCGGCATCGACTTTGTAGATGGGGGCATCATTGGCCCGCCGGCCTGGGAAAAGGGCACGACGCGCTTTTATCTTTCGGGCCGATCGGCCGCGCAGATCGCCAGTCTCTTCGACGACAGCCCTAGCGAAGCCATCGTCATTGGCGAGGAAGTCGGGCGGGCATCGGCGCTGAAAATGGTCTTCGCCGCCCAGACCAAAGGCACGACCGCCCTGCTTTCCGCTGTGCAGGCAACTGCGGAAGCCATGGGCGTGCGCGGCGAACTGGATGGCGAATGGGCGCGGCGCATGCCCGATGCAGCCGAGGCGCGGGCGAAGCAAGTTCGCTCGGTCACCGCAAAAGCCTGGCGCTTCACAGGCGAGATGCAAGAAATCGCCGCGACTTTTGCAGAGGCGGGCTTGCCAGACGGTTTCCACTTGGCCGCCTATGAAGTCTATCGGCGCATGGCCGGCTTCAAAGACGCGGACACATTGCCCGAACTGGACGAGGTGCTGGCAGCGTTGCTGAACGACGACTAGATAACCTGGGCGAGCGCGGAAGTCAGCTCTGGCAAGCCTGCATAGACATAGTCCGGCTGGACATCGCTGGCTGCAAGGCTTTCAGGAGATTCCACGCCTGTCATCACCAGCGCCGTTTGCATGCCCAGCGCCTGCGCCCCGGCGATATCGGTATTGATGCGATCGCCGATCATCAGCGTTTCTTGCGGCGGCGCGCCCAGTCCCCCCAAAGCCGCATCAAACATGCCGCGCCTGGGCTTGCCGATGATGGTGGGCGCTCGTCCAGAAGCCGCTTCCAGCAGCGCCAGGATACTGCCCGCGCCCGGCACCAGCCCCTCTGGCGAAGGGAAAGACGAATCCGGATTCGTGCCGATAAAGTCCGCTCCGCCACGGATCAACAAGGTCGCCGCGCGCAGCCTGCCATAAGTCAAGTCGAAGTCGATGCCACAGACGACCGCCACAGCCCCGCTCTCCACCAGGTTATAGCCAGTGCGAACGATCATCTGCTTCAAGCCATCGCCGCCCAGCACGAAGAGATCGCTGCCGGCTGGATAACGCGTCTGCAAGTAGCTGACGGTGGCGGTGCCGCTGGTGACGATGTGCCGCTCCTGTATGCCTTGAACGCCCATCTTCGCCAATTTCTGCACATAGTCGGCGGGCGTATTGCGGCTGTTGTTGGTGGCCAGCACGAAGGCAAGTCCGCGGGCGAAGAGCAGGTCGAAGAACTCGCCCATGCCCGGCAGCGCGACTGTTCCTCGCCACAACACGCCATCCATATCGGAAATCACTGCTTTGATTGGGCTGCGCAATTCATCTCTCCATTCCAAGCTGTTGAAAAGCCATTCTCACTTGAGGCGATCCAGCGTGCCCTGCTCCAGCGCCCACAGCGTCAACTGCTCTTGCGCTTGCAGCAGGCTGGACAACTGGGGATAGCCATTGTCGTATTCGCGCGACCATTCGACCGCGAAATCGCCGCGTCGGATTTCTTCTAGCGTGGCCTCCATCAAGCCTTCCAGCTTCAACTCTTTGAAGCGGTGCAAGCGACTGAAGATGCCATATTGCCCGGTCAGCGAAGACAGTCGCAGGGCATGCAACAAGCCGTTTTCCGAAGCGCGCGAAAGATAATCGGTGAATTCGCCCGAGATGATCAAGTCCATCATCACCGCTTCGGCCGGATAGCCTTGTTGCAGCAGCAATGTCGCCGCCGTGGTCATCACATGCTGGAAAGCGGGCAGAATCGCCTGCTGCACGAAGAGATCGAGCTGGGCCTCTTGCTCCAGCGAAACTTCAATCGCTCCGGCGCGCAGACTGCCCATCGCCTTGGTCAGCGCCAGCACAGTTTCTAGCGTTGTGCCGGTGGCATCTTGCGCCACACCGACGAAGCTGTAGAAGCCGCTGGCGTTCAGATAGCGCGTGCGGACGGCTGCGCCAATGGTGCGCGGGGCGATCATGCCGACATCGACGAACGGCGGCGGCTCGACAAACCCAAACGCGATGTTATAGCCGCTGGCGAAAATCAGCAGATGTCCGCGCTGCAGATAGGGCGATATGCGCTCCAGGTAGACTTCGGGCAAGACGACATTGGGCAGCATCAACAGCAAGATGTGACAGCGAGGCACGACGCGCTCGATATCCGTGGGCTCGAAGCCGTCCTGGCGGGCATGGTCGCGGGTTTCGTCTTCGCGCAGGCCGATCATCACGCGCACCCGCGAATCACGCAGGTTGTTGGCGAGCGGACGCCCCAAATTGCCATAGCCGATAATGCCGACGGTCTTGCCGCTCAGCAGGTTCAGGTTGGCGTCATCTTCACGATAGATGGTCGTCATGCGCCCGCCCGCGCCGGCCCCAGCGCCTTTTGCCAGACAGCGTAGTCTTTGCCATTGCGCATGAATCCGAAGCGCTGGTAGAGCTGCTGCGAACGTCGGTTGCTCGCTTGCGTATTGACTGTGATGGCGTGGATGCCGCGTCCCAGCAAATCGCTCAGCAGGCTTTGCAGCAGCAGCGATGCGATGCCGCGCCCTTGATGCGCCGGATGCACAGCCAGCCGCGCCAGATGAGCTGCCGTCCCGTGCCGGGCACAGAGTTGGAAGCCAACAATCGCGCCGTCGATGCTGGCCAGCGAGGCAAATGCACAGGCGCGCACCGCAGCCCACATTTCGACATAGTCGATCTGCCAGGGCGGCGCAAATGCCCGCTTGTCAATTTCCACCAACCGCGCCAGATCTTCGCTTTCCACCGGGCGCAGGCGAGCAAGCGAGTCGGGGCGGGGCGGTACGCGACTGCCGATGTGCTGCAGCATGACGAGATCATCGCAATAACGGAAACCCAGCTCGGCAAAGTTGGCCGGCAGCCAATTCGTCAGCATCAAGGTCGCGATGCCAGCGTCCGACTCCTGCCGACAAGCCGCTTCTGCGCTTGCCCACAATTCGCGCAGGATGACGCCGGGCTTGCGTGCGTCGCCGATGCCCAGAAGACGCAGCCAACGCCAGCCGGACACCGCCCGCGACAAGCCGATGTAGCCTTGTAACTCGTCAGCCTGCAGCGCCAGCCAGACCGCGACATCTTCGTCAGCCAGCCAGTCGGGGATGCTCTGCCAGTCGAGGTGCGTGTGCGTCCAGCGGCTGCGATTCATCAAGCCCAGCAAGGACCGGCGGTGCTGGCGCGCATATGGCGCAATCTGCAGGCGGGCTGGGGGCATCAGCGCAGGTACTTCTGTCGCTCGAAGAAAGGCGGCGCGGTGATTTCAAAAGGCTTGTCAAAGCGCGGATCGAATATGCGCGAGTTGATGCGATAGGCGGTTTGTGTCGCGAATCCACGCGCGGCCGGCGATTCAACGATCGGCAGCTGCGCCGAGGTGATGACCGTCGGCAACTCGCGCAAAAAACGATAATCGATGATCTGAAAGAGTTTTTCAGCTGCCCAGGGCGTGGCGCTGGCCAGGCTTAGATCGTCGAGGATCAAGATGGGCGCGGCGACGATTTTGCTGAAACGTTTGTCAAAGTGTTCATTTGAATTCGGATCGAAGGCCAGCCGCAAATAATCCAGCAAGTCGGCACAAGCCTTAAATGTCACATCATGATTGCGCTCGACCAGTTCTTGGGCGATGGCAGCAGCCAGGTGCGTCTTGCCGGTGCCGTGATCGCCAAGCAGGCAGAACCAGCCTCGGGGAGCTTTTACCCAGGCCTGCGCTCGCAGTTTGGCTTTTTCAAGATTTTCACGCTCGCTGCGCAAGTGACTCTCGGCGCTGAATGTCTCGAAGGTCATGCGCGCATATAGATGAAAGGCGACAGACTTTGCGCGGCTCCTTTTGCGATAGTCGGGCGCATTGATGTTGACGACTGTGCCTTGCGCCATGCGGCTGCCGATGCGCGGGTCGAGTTCGGAGATGTCCGTGTTGGTTGTGATGACTGTGGGCCTCGAGTCGGCATGGCGATGATTGAGCAGCTGAAAGAGCTTTTCTTTCGCCCAGTTGGTGGGATTCTCCACGCCGAGATCGTCCAGGACCAGCAAAGGCGCAGTGCGAATGCGATAGAAGTAATCGTCAAAGGAGTTGTCGCCACGCTGATCGAGCGCGCCACGCAGCGCATCCAGCAGATCGGGCGCTGTGAGAAAAATAGCCAGCTCGCCACATTGCTCGAGCCGCTGGTTGGCGATGGCGGCGGCCAGGTGCGTCTTGCCACAGCCAACCGGACCCGAAAACACAATCCAACCCTGAGCCTCATCCGCGTAGGCTTGCGCCCTTCGCTTGGCATCGCTCAATGAATTGACGATGGCTTCTGTGTAATTGCTGTTGAAATGTCGCGCCTGGAATTGGTCGAATGTCAGCTCGCGGTAGGCATCCAGATTGCCGAAGCGCCGCAGCCGCTCGTGCATAGCCACGTCGGTTTCGACCGGGTGGTTTGGGCAGCGTTGAAACTTGCCATAGCGAGGGTCGTTCAGCGGCACATCGAAGGCGAAGACGCCTTTGCCAGCGCAGATTGGGCAGGGCAGCGCCGGGTCGTCTGGATCGTGGCAAACAAAGGCGAACGGGACGGTCGATTCCGCATCAGGAGTCGATGAAATCTTTCCATTTGCCCTTTTTGTGTTGCCGCTTTTGAGGACCTCCTGAATTTGCTTCATGGCTGCGTCCTTCCAGCTGCCAGTTTTCCAGCACCTTCTGAATATAGCGCCAACTGCGCGCCTGGCGTTGCACTGCAAAGCGCATGGCCTCTTCGATCCACTCGCGCGGGTAGGCGCTTTCGGCTTCGCGTATGGCTTCGGCAATCATGGGTGTCAGCACGCCCAGATTGTCTTCGTAGAGTGCGTAGAGCGATGGTCTGGGCGGTAGCACCTCGATCTCGTCAGCCGTCGCGGGTCGCCATTCTCCTGCTTGGATCTGCCGCTGCCAGGCTTGCCCGTCTGCATCGTTCCAGGCGAAGAGCCGCCTGATGCAGCCGTCCGGATCGATTTGCGCTTCCAGCAAAGTGCGGCGCTCCAACGCCCTCTGCAGCGCAGCGACCAGTGCATCTTGCGTTCCCAATGCGCGCATCAATGTTGCGTCAGCCAGCAATTCAGCATAGCGCAGGTAGCGGTAGGGGGCTTCTTTTTGCTGCAGCATGGCCAAACAGCGCAGCGTCAGCTTCAATTCCGCCAGGTGGTCGATATCCGCCAGCGCCGCCGCAAACTCCGCAGCCGGCAACTGCAGCATTTCCAATTCTTGGCTTGTGCCTGGGTTGCGCATTCAAATCAATCCAAGTCGCTCAGGTCGACGCGCTGCAATTTGACATCCATGAACTTGGTGATGGCTTTTTCAAAATACAGTTGGACAGTGCCGGTTGGTCCGTGGCGATGCTTCGATAGCAAGACATCGGCCTGGTTGGGGTATTCAGTCGTCTCAGGATTATAGACTTCGTCGCGATACAGAAACATGACGGCATCGGCATCTTGTTCGATGCTGCCGCTTTCGCGCAGGTCTGAAAGCTGGGGGCGTTTGTCTTGGCGATTTTCGACCGCGCGGGAAAGTTGGGCGGTAGAAAGCAGCGTGACATTCAATTCGCGCGCCAACTCTTTCAACGAGCGGCTGATGTAACTGATTTCTTGCACGCGGTTGTTTTCATAGGCTTTGCCCGCCGACATCAACTGCATATAGTCGACCATGACCATATCCAGCCCGTATTCGTGCTGCAGGCGGCGGCACTTGGTGCGCATTTCGGCTGGCGAGATGGAGGGCGTGTCGTCGATGAAGAGCGGCAGGTTGGATATGCGGCTGATGGCTTCGGTGAGGCGCGTCTGCTCGCCCGGGCTGATCTCGGCTGTGCGCAACTGTTGGAGGCGGATGCCCGTCTCCATGGATACGATGCGCTGTACCAACTGTTCGACACCCATCTCCATGGTGAAGATCGCCACACGAGCGCCCAAGCGCGCCACATACAGGGCCACCGTCAGCATCCAACTGGTTTTGCCCATGCCTGGACGCCCGGCGAAGACGATCAGATCCGACTTTTGGAAGCCGCCCAGCAGTCCATCCAGCGCTTTGAAGCCGCTGGGCGTGCCCACCATGCCCGCGCCCAAAGACAGCGTCCGCTCGAACTCATCATAAAAGTCGCTGGCCGCATCCCACAGCGGCACGAATTCGCGCTTGAGCTGGTTGTCGCTCACGGCGAAGAGCGATTGCTCGGCATCGCTGATGACTTTGTCGATTGGCAATTCTTGGTCGAGGGCGGTGGCGCGGATGCTGTCGGCGGCTTGCAGCAGGCGGCGTCTGGTCGCGGCACGCGCCACCAACTCGCCATAAATCTCGGCGTGCATGGCGGTGGGCGTGTTGTTGACCAGGTTGGTGATATAAGGCGGTCCGCCGATCTCGTCCAACAGGTCGAGCGCTTCCAACTCGCGCGAGAGAGTTACATAATCGATCGGCTCGCCACGGTCGTTGAGTCGGCTGAAGGCAGTCCAGATATATTCGTTGCGTTTGATGAAGAAATCTTCGGGATTCAGAAATGCGGCGACGCTGAGATAGGCTTTGGGATCCAGCAAGACGGCACCCAGCAGCGCTTCTTCCGCCTCTTGACTCATGGGCAGATGCAGCTGTGCGAGTGGTGGCGGCTGATCCATAGATGTTCTTGTGCCTGGTTGGCTGTCCGCGCCAGTCTGCGAAATCGTCCCGGCGGCAGCGAAAGCCAGACAGCGCGGCGGCTGTGCCTAGTCGTCTTCCAGGTCTTCGAGATTGAGCGTATCGACAAAGTCGGCGAAGGCGCTCAGCTTGCTCTCATCGACCTGCTCGGCATATTCGCTGGGCTCGTACATGTCATCGGGCAAACCCAAGATTTCGGCTTCGACATTGCGCTCGGGCACGATGCCGGCGTAATCCATGATCTCGCTGTCGACGAAAATCTTGGCATTCAAGCGCACAGCCAGAGCAATGGCATCGCTGGGGCGGGCGTCGATATCGATCTCGCGGTCGGGCAGCGTGATGTTGATCAGCGCGAAATAGACCTCGCGGCGCAGCTTGTTGATATAGACATAATTCACGCGGCCGCCCATCTCCTCGATAGTCGACTTGAGCAAATCGTGCGTCAGCGGTCGTTCGCGTTCGATGCCCTGCAACTCAAATGTGATGGCTTCCGACTCGAATTGTCCGATCCAAATCGGCAGATAGCGCTCTTCGTCGACATCGCGCAAGACCACCAAGCGGTGCTGCGACATCAAACTCACCTGTACGCGGTCTACCATCAATTCGATCATCTGCGCGCCGCCTGACTCAAGCTCGTCTCTGGCTGGATTATAACAAGTACCTTCGCGCCATTCAACCATGCCGGCGCAAGGGAGCGGTGATTCAATAATATCTCAACAAACCCCCATCCCCCGACCCCTTGCCCCCAGAACGAGGGAAGGGGAGTTATTCCAACGCTTCCGCAGAATATAAGCCTCTCCCTCATTTTGGGTCACGTATACACAGGCCGCCGGGGAGGGGTTTGGGGTGGGGGAGGTAGCGCCATATCAACATATTCAGCACTCCCTCCACAACAGCGATATACTTTTGTGTGTGAAAGACATTCGCTTGCGCGCGTTGATCGCTTGTTTCGCGGCGATTTTGCTGGCGGCCTGTGGCGCTTTGCCCCGCCAATCCACGCCCACAGCTCGTTATCGCTATCAGGATCTGCTGCTGGACGAGCATTTTGAAAGCGGCCGGGCCTGGCGTAGCTATGATGGCGGCGCGGAGCTTTGGCTGGGCGTGGCGGAAGGCGTCTATCGCATCGACCTGCACAGCAAGCGCTA
>DAOUJB010000075.1:0-14619 GCA_034423155.1 Anaerolineae bacterium
GCTGGGCAACAGCTATCCGGCCGGCGAGGCGATGCTGGAGGCGATTGAAGACGAATTCTCGCTCTACAGCGCGGTTATTTTTCGCGGCGAGACCTATTATCGCGGGCTGGAAGTGCGGGAATATCGCCGTCAGCCGCGAGATGCCGCGCCCCGGCTGCGCTTTGGTGAAGATATTGTCTTGCAAGCCTGGCGCTTGAACAATGACCATATTGTGCAGCCCTGCGCTGCCATCTCCGTCGATACCTGGTGGTCGGTCGCCCAGCCGCTGGAGCTGCTCTACAGCAGCACGCTGGTCATCGCTGGCGCAGACGGTCGGGGAGTCGCCAACAGCGATGCCGTGCCGGGTGGCATCTATTCGACTTCGATTTGGCAGCCCGGGCAACTTTATTTTGACGAGCGAGAGCTGAGCCTGCCTTGCGACTTGCCGGGCGGCGACTATCCCTTGCTGCTGGGCATGTACGCAACGCCGGTCGAGGAGGGCGAATCGCCGCAGAATTTGCTTGTCCACACGGCGGATGGCGCGCCCACGGACCGCCAGCTCGAATATTTGACTACGCTGGTGGTGCAGCCCTAGTCTCTGCCCGCGGCATCAACCTGCGCACACAATACCAGGCCAGCATTCCCGACCCCACCGTGATGCTCGTGATCGTCCACCAGATGCTCAGCAAGCCGCCATCCAGCACGATCACCAGCCCATACAGCGCCAGCGCCGGCAGCACAATCATGCGCATCATGCTGATGACCATGGGCAGCAGAGGGCGCTTGATGCCGCGCAGCGCCGCGAATCCGATGAAACCCAGCGGCTTTGACCACAGCGAAAGCGCGCTGATGCGAATGTAGACCACGCCGGTTTCTATGATGGCTGGCTCGTCGGTGAAGATGCCGACCAGTTCGTAGGCGAAGACGAAGACCACGATGCCGCTGATGGTCATGAGCGCGAATCCATAGCGTAGCGCTGTGTTATATGCCTGCCACATGCGGTCATAGCGGCGCGCGCCGTTGTTCTGGGCGACCAGCACCAAAGTCGCCACATCCAAGCCCACCAGCGGAATCCAGATCAGCCCGTCCAACCGGCTGGCGATGCCATACGCTGCCACTGCCTCGCTGCCAAAGCGGCTGACAAAATAGGTAACCACAAAGCCGCCAACCGACACCGTGCTCAAATCCAGCGCCGGGGGCGCGCCCTGCTTGACGATCTGCCAAATGAGCGAAAAATCGGGCAGCAGCCTGCGCGCGTGGAAGCCAGCAAAAATGCCCGAACGCGCCGCCCGCCAGCCCAGATAGACGCTGCCCAAAGCCTGGATCAGCGATGTCGCCACGCCAACGCCAGCGATACCCAGCGCCGGCAGACCCAATCCGCCGTAAATGAACCAGGGATCCAAAATCAGATTCAGCGCAAAGCCCAGCATCAAAAAATTGCGGAACGGGCGCGTTTCTCCCTGTGCCGAAAGCGCCGCGTGAAACATGAAGACCAGATTGAAAAAAAGCGCGCCCTGAAAGATGGGCACGATGTAGCTCATGTTGTAGGCCAGGCCGTCGCCCTGCGCGCCCAGGATCTCGAAGAGCGTTGGCGAAATAGCAATGCCGACGGTCGCCGTAACCAGGCTCAGCAGCGCTGTGAAGCTTAGTCCCTGGGCTGCGTAATGCGCCGCCAGCTCCCGATCGCCCGCGCCCAGCGCATTGCCGATCAGTGCCGATGCACCCGTGCCCAGCCCGCTGCCCAAGCCGATGATGATGAAATAGATGGGAAAGCTCAAAGCCAGCGCCGCCAACGCTTCTTTCGATAGCGCCCCAGCATAAAATGTATCGACCACCTGGAACAAGTTGTTGAAGAGCACGCCGATGCCGACCGGCATACCGATCTGGCGGATTAGCTTGGGGATGCGTTCGTGCAGCAGGGGGTTGGCTGCGCTCATTTGCGGGCGGACTCGCTGTCGGTCGCAGACGAATCGGCGGGTGGGCGCAAAGCGATCTCAAACAGCTGTCGGTAGCCGGCGGCGTATTTGTCCCCCGAGAAGAAATCCAGCGCAAAGGCACGCGCCTGTTCCGCCATAGCCGTGACATCCAACGCATAAATCTGCCGCAGCGCGCGCAGCAGGTCGTCGGCATCGTCGGGCGCGATTAGCAGGCTGTTTTCGCCATCGCGGATGATATCGGGGATGCCGCTGATGCGCGTGCCGATGACCGGCGTGCCCGTCATCATCGCTTCGACGATCACACGCGGCAGCCCTTCCGACAGCGATGGCAAGACCATCACGCGCGCCGCAGCGAAATACTCCGCCAGCCGGCTCTGGCTCACCGCCCCCACAAATTGCACGCGCTGGCTGATGCCGAGCTCCTGCGCCTGACGGTGCAGCGCAACAGCGTAATCGGCATTGACGGGCGCGCCCACCAGCTGCAGCCGAGCTTGTGGATGATCCAGCCTGGCGAAGGCATCCAGCAGGTGATGCACGCCCTTGCCTGGACGCAGCACGCCGGCATAGACGATATCGACAGCCTGCTCGGCCGGCATTTGGCGGGGCGTCTGGCGAAAAACATCAGTGTCGCTCCAGGTCATGAAACGCACTTGCGGCAGTTGCGGCGCAAAGGCTCGGGAGCGTTCAGCCGTTGTCGATGAAACGACGCGGGCGGCATCGGCATGGCGAAAGGCGAAGCGCGCGAATGCCATCATCATGGCGCGGTAGACGCCGGGCAAAGGCACACGCCGCTGCAAGAAGAGATCGACCTCGAAATTATTGTGATTTTCGATGATCAGCCGTGGCGACCGCCCAATCAGCCGTCCCAGCAGCTTCACCCAAGCGCCAACCGCGCCTTCAAAAGGGCTTTGCGCCACGATGATGTCGGCTCTGCGGCGGACTGTCAGCCAGCCCAGCAGCAGCGGTGCCAAGACGAAAAAGGTCAGGTAGCGCAGCAGCGAGAGCGGCAATTGTGGCAGCAGATAAAAGCCGACATGTTCGTGAAAATGTCTCGCCCGCGTGCCAGTCGCAAAGCCGATGACGCGAATCTCATATCCAGGCAGACCAGCCAGCAACTGCCACTTGCGGGCGCTGGTGCTGTCCAACGGTTGGCGGTAGCGCGCGCTGCTGAGCCAGCAGACCTGAATATCGCGCCTGGCGTTCTGCTCCTCGCTCTGGCTCACGCCGGGACGGCTCCTAATTGCGACGCCGCCCGATCAAGAAGAGCAAAAGCAGCAGCGCCAAGCCGCCGACTACGGCAGCGATCGCCAAGACATCATCGCGCGTGGCCGGCTCGTCCGCTGCAGGCGCTTCGATCTCGGTGATGGTTACCGGCGTCAAAGTCGGCTGGGCGGTCGGCTCAACCACGGCTGCTGCGGTTGGCGCTTCGGTATCGGCGGGCTGCATCTCGGTTGGTGCCGCGGTGGGTATCTGCGCCTCGGCTGTTTCAAGTTGTGCCGTAGCGGTGGCGTCCGCATCCAGCGTGCCTTGCAGCTGCGCGACCAAGCTCGATTCTGCCTGGGCGGTCGCTGTGATGTCGACAGTCGGAGTCGGCGTGCTGGTCGGTGTGGATGTAGGCGTGCTGGTTGGCGTGTCTGTCGGGACGGGCGTATCCGTCGGCGTGTCAGTTGGAACGGGTGTATCCGTCGGCGTGTCAGTTGGGACGGGTGTATCGGTTGGCGTGTCTGTAGGGACAGGTGTATCCGTCGGCGTGTCAGTTGGGACGGGTGTATCCGTTGGCGTGTCTGTAGGGACAGGTGTATCCGTCGGCGTGTCAGTTGGAACGGGTGTATCCGTTGGCGTGTTTGTTGGGACGGGCGTATCCGTTGGCGTGTCTGTCGGGACAGGCGTGTCCGTTGGCGTGTCGGTTGGGACGGGCGTGTCGGTTGGCGTGTCGCTTGGAACAGGCGTATCCGTTGGCGTGTCGGTTGGGACGGGTGTGTCCGTGGGCGTGTCTGTAGGGACAGGTGTATCCGTCGGCGTGTCAGTAGGGACAGGTGTATCCGTCGGCGTATCAGTCGGGACGGGTGTGTCCGTTGGCGTGTCTGTAGGGACGGGTGTGTCCGTTGGCGTGTCTGTCGGGACAGGCGTGTCCGTTGGCGTGTCTGTTGGTACGGGCGTGTCCGTTGGCGTATCAGTCGGGACGGGTGTATCGGTCGGCGTGTCTGATGGGACAGGCGTATCCGTTGGCGTATCAGTCGGGACGGGTGTATCGGTCGGCGTGTCTGTCGGGACGGGCGTGTCCGTGGGCGTGTTTGTTGGGACGGGTGTGTCCGTTGGCGTGTCTGTCGGGACAGGCGTATCCGTTGGTGTGTCTGATGGGACAGGCGTGTCCGTGTTTGTCGGGACAGATGTGTCGGTCGGTGTGTTGGTCGAGACAGGCGTGTCCGTATCAGTCGGGACGGATGTGTCCGTGCTCGTTGGCAGCGCCGTATCCGTGCTGGTTGGCAAAGCCGTATCAGTGCTTGTAGGCAGCGCCGTGCTCGTTGGCAGCGGTGTGCTCGTATCCGTTGGTACAGGCGTATCTGTTGGCGTATTGGTGCTTGTGGGCGTCAAAGTCGGCGTCGGCGGCAGATCGATGGTGAATGGCAGCGTGATCGTGCTGGTTTCACCGCCGGCATTGCTGACGCTCACTTCGGCTTCGTGCGCGCCATCACCCAGGCTTTCGGCGGGAATCGTAAAGGTGTCCGCTTCGACCGGCTGGGGAATGCCGCCATCAAATGCCACTTCAATGCGCTCGATTTCGGTTTGCCCGCCGGCCTGGATTTGCACATCTTGCGCTGCGTTGATGACGCCCCCGGCGGGCAGGCCACTCAGCTCGACGGTCGGCGGCAATGCGGCGACTTCAAAGTCGAATGTCTGCGTGGTTTGCGCGCCGGATTCGTCCACCGCCGTGATGGTGATGGCATTGCTACCTGGTGGCAATGTCGCGGCCTCGAGCACGAAGTCTAGTTGATCGCCCGACACAACGACGGGCAGCTCGGGTTCGATGCTCAGGCTGACGATGGGCGATTGGCTTTCGACAATTACGCTGCCAGCCAATCTGTCGGAAATCACTGTATCGGGAGCGAGGCCCTCGATTGTGAGACGGGGCGGAATGGACTCAACTTCAAACGACCTGTCGACTGTGGTGGTCTGCCCGCCTGCATTGGTGGCGCGGATGCTGAGCACATGTTCTTCGCCCGGCAGCAGCGCAAAGGGGTCGAGGTCATATTCATAGGGCGCTTCGCTGTCGGTTTGCACGACTTCGCCATCGACGATGAACTCGACCTGGGTGATTTCAGTCTGTCCGCCAGCCTCGACGACGATGACTTCTGGGTCGGCGATTTCTTGTTCGGGCGGCGGCACAAAGTCGTCATCCAGCGTCGGTGGCAGCGCAGCCACTTCAAATTCCGTGCTCAGCCTGCCGACATCGCCTTCCACATCTTCGACAGTGACATCCAATTGATGCTCGCCAGGCTGCAATTCAACTGGCTCGATCGTGTAGCTTGGCTCGGTGGAGACCAACTCGCCATCCAGGACAACCTCGACACTTTCGATATCTTGGTCGGCGCGGATTTCCACGGTGATATGCGTATCTTCGGCGATGGGCGCGATGAAAAGCTCGTCGGGCAAGAACAGCAGCGGGACGGGGATGGGCGCGCGCAAGAAGGCGCTGCCGGCGCTGCTGCTGCCATCGGCTGCGGTGACATTCAGGCTGAAATCGTAGCGTGTGCCATCGGCCGGCACATCGGCGCTGATGGTGATGATATATTGGCTGCGGAAGACAAAGGCAAGCTCGCTGAAGATGGCCGCCAATTCGTCCGGCGTGGGCGAGTCATAAAATGCCGCGTTGGACTCCGCGGCGATTGCTTGCAAAAAACGCCGGTCGATATTCCAGCCCAAGCCGATCGCATAGACTGGCACGCCATTGATGGTGGCGGCGCGGATGCTCTCCTGGCGCGTGCTGCGGCTGACATTGCCATATTCGCCGCCGTCGCTCAAGATAACCACAGCGCGGCGAGGCAGGGGTGCCGCGGCCGCCAGCTCGATCCCGCGCAGCGTCGCATCATATAGCGCGGTATGTCCGCCATAAGCCATATTGTCCAACTGGCGCAAGAGCAGGGCGCGGTCGGTGGTGAAGCCGACCACATTGCGCACCGAGGAATTGAAGAGCACGATGGCGACCGGGTCATCTTCGCCCAAGCCATTGATGAAGGCGCGCGCGGCAGTCTGCGTCTGCGCCAGGGGACGACCGGCCATGCTGCTGCTAGTATCAATGACCAGCACGGTGGCGAAAGCCAGCTCGTCATCGGTCACATTTTCGACCTTCAACACGCGCCCAAAGTCGGCCAACGCGCCACCTAGGCTGAAATTGTCCAAGCCCAAGCCCGAAACCATTTTGCCGCTGGCATCCAGCACGCTGGCATGGATCGTCACCTGGTCGAGGTCGGTCGAGTCGATGCCGATGATATCGATAGTGATGTTGGATTCTTGCGCCGCTGCCCAAAAGCACGACAACAGCAGCAGGAGTGCGATGAAAGCTCGCAAGACGCGTCGGTTCAACTCAAGCTCTCCAATCGCATTCCGATGGCGACTAGGCAAGTGGCTGACTATAGTGCAAATGGTCGCACATGTCACCTGTCAGCGCATACTAATCCGATTATAGGCAATTGGCTGTGGCAATGGCAGTAGCAATTGTGGCGGCTTGCCGTTGCAAATCACGACGAACCCGTTTTGGCAGTCTAGACACCGCCGAATTTGTCTTGAACCGCGACCAGCCAATGGTGCACGGGCGCTAGCTTTGCAAACTGGTCCATACACGCATCGATCAAGCGCGGCGAGGCGATTGTGTCGGCGCTGATATTGTGGTCGCCGGCATGAAAGCTGTTGTATTTGAGCCAATCGGCGCGAGGATGCTGTTTGTCAAAACCGCGCGGCGTCGTCTTGTAGTGCCGCCCGCTGATTGTGTAGCCGTGGGCGCGGACGGATTGGACTGTCGCCAGCAATTCTTCGCCCAATTCTTCGTCCAGCACGGCTTGTCGATATGCCGCCAGCATGGGCTTGGGAAAGTGGAACATGCCAGCGACCAAACCAGCGTCATCGGGCGTGATTTCCATGCCAAAAGCCGGGTGCTGCATTTTCTTGCCGCTGCCATGCCACCACAACATGGCGATATTGACCTTGTAGGGCGATTTGTCTTTGCTGAAGCGCGTATCGCGGGCTTGGCGCATCAAACAGCCGCTGCCATTCGTACGCAAGTCGACGACCAGTTCGGCGTCCAGTTGCTTCAAGCGCTCGCCCATTGCCGCCACCCAGGCTACAGCCGGGGCTTTGACCACCTCGTCATAACGCGGTTTGTTGGCTGCGAACCACTCGCGCGTATTGTTCTGCCGCAGCTCGCGCAAGAAGGCTTGCGTCTCGGTTGGAAAACCTGAAAATGCGCTCATGCTCGGCCTGTCGGCTAGTTTTGATCCATGATGATTGTAACAGAGTCGGCCTGGCGGTCAACGCGTCCAGAACGAGGGAGCAGAGCACGCGCATTACACTGTGTTTTGCCACAGAGGCACAGAAGTAAACGCAAGGAAGTAATACAATAAATTTACCACCGAGTACACCGAGTTGCAGAGAGTACACCGAGAGAAAAGCAAAGATTTATCTCAGTGAAACCAACAAAGTATTGCAACATAATGATGAACCGTCGTAGGGGCGAGGCGCTGACTCGCCCTCTTGATCAACGTCGACATTGCGGGCGAGTCAGCGCCTCGCCCCTACAGATTTCGAATTTAATCGGCGTTGCCCGTTTACGCATAACTTACTTAGTTTCACTTCTGCGCCCTCATTGATCTCTGTGTTGTGTCTGTTTACTTGGGCGCTGTCTTAGCGGGACTATGTTGTGATTACCTTGAACAACGGAGTCAAGGCTGGATTTCGCCTATGCAAGGGCGGGTTGGTCCGGCACAATGCGCATCGCTTGCAAGCGGCTGCCGGCTCGGCTGGCAAAGGATGTGGTCATGGGTAAGTTGCGATTGGCGAGCGCGCTGGCGATCTTTCTGGCTGCGTTGTCTGTGGCTGTGGCGCAATCTGCTCCAAGCGCGCAAGAGCTCTGCGCCGCCGCCGAACCTGCGGAATTAACGCGCATGCAATTTGATTCGCCCGAGTCTGTGCTCGAACCCGGCGTCGACTATCGCGCCATCTTCTGCACCAGCGCCGGCGCGATTTATGTTGATCTGTATGAAAAGCAGACGCCGCGCACGGTCAACAGCTTTGTCTTCCTGGCCCAGCAGGGCTATTACGACAGCACGACATTCCATCGCGTCATCCCCAATTTCATGGCGCAAGCCGGCGACCCCACCGGCACGGGCCGCGGCGGGCCTGGCTATCAGTTCGGCGATGAGCCGGTCGGATTCTTGATCTTCGATCGTCCCGGCCTGCTGGCGATGGCGAATGCGGGACCGGGCACCAACGGCAGCCAATTCTTCATCACGACCGCGCCGACGCCGCACCTGAATCACAAACATACGATCTTCGGCGATGTGCTGGTCGGACAGGATATCGTTGAGGCTATCCGCGAACGCGACCCAGCCACAGCTGCGGAAGCTGGCGAAATCCTGCAGACTGTGCTGATCATCAGCGATCCAGCCAGCGTGGACAATAGCGCTGTAGTTGAGTTGCTGCCAGCCCAGCCGGACGAAGTCATCGCCGCATTCGATGGTTTTCGCGCCAGTCTCCCGCCCAGCCTGCCCAGCAACCAGGATGCTTCTGGCATGTTCGATGCGCAGCTCATCAGCGAAGGGCTGCCAGAAGACCTGCGCAGCGACTTCCTGGCTTTTGCCGCGCAGCATGGACACCAATATCGCTATAGCCTGGCTGTAGAGAATGCCGGTTGCGAACCCGCCATCTATTTCTCCGCGCTGGGCTATCAGCTGGATGGTTTTGCGGATGCCCTCGCCGCAGAAGCCGCTTTATCCGACTCGTACACCGCAGCGCTGATGCAAAGCCTGGGCTATCAGCCGGTCGAGCCTGGCGGTCATGATTACTTGCGCGAGACGCCGACCTGCGCTGGCGATGCGGGCTGGCAGTTGCTCTCGCTGGTTGCGACAGGTCGCTATCTGGTTGCGCTGGATGTGCTGGTGGGGCAGGCTCTTTTGCAAGAGGCGGGCGTTTCGCCCCAGGCGCTGCTGGCCAACCTGGCGCTGCAGATCGAACCGGGCTTCAGCGACATCTTCCGCCGCGAGATCCGCTAGAGCCGTCGCCGCAGCAAGTCCATCAGTTCGTCCCGCTCTGCGTGCTGGCAGATTTCCAGCGCCTCGATGAAGAGCGGCACATCGTCCAGCCGCGCAACCCGAGCCATGCGCAGCAAGCGCTCGCTTAGGTCATCATCGCGCGCCGCCGCCATCATCACCAGCCCATAGCGCCGCAAATCGATATGCTGCGTCTGCGCGATCAGCATTTCCAATTCGTCGTAGAGCGCTGCCTGCCGCGCCTCGACCACGCAATTGATGATGCCCATGCTGGCGGTCGCCTGGTCGATCTCGCGGTATTGCGCCATCAACTGCGCATACAGCGAGGCCGGAAAGTCCGCGCCCAGCGATTCCAGCGCCTTGCCCACCAATTCGCCACGTCCCGTCCGCGCCATCGATTCGCCCGCGCGCAGCAGGAATTGGTATATGGGCAGATGCTGTTCAGCCGCTGCCAAGACATCCAGCGCTGTCATGGCTGGCTCGCAGTTGAATACGGAAGTATGCTCTTCGCCCAGGAAACGCGCGGCATACAGCAGCGCCAGCGGCGGGTCGAGCGGCGCAAGCCCGGCCAGCGCGACCGCCCGCAGATTCTGCGCCACATCGGTCACGGGCTGCAGGTAGTAGGTCTCCACGCCCAGCAGGAAGATATCGCTATCGGACGGATGCGCGATGTGCACCAGCAAGCGCGTCAATGCTTCGCGCAGCAAGCCGGCTTTGTCGCGCCGCGGCTCTGCATAGTAGCCCAGGCACTTGCGCCGCAAGACCGGGCGGCTGGATTCGTCCAGGGTCGCCAGCACCGGCGGCGAACTCAGCGCGCGCAGGCATTCGTCCAGCAACGCCCGGCTGTTTGTCCGCGCCAGCAATGGCAAAGCGGCGTCTCGTTTGTCCGCGGCTGTTTGCGCACGCCGCAAGGCTTCTGCTAAGTCGCTTTGCGCCCCAGCCATGCCGCTAGTGCGCGATGCCGAATCGCTGGGCGCAGGCCTGCAATTCCGCCCAGGTCGCTTCGGGCAGCGGGATACCACTTGATTGTCGTTCGCGCCGCGTCCGCGCTTCGACCTCACCCGGCACCAGCACTTCGCCCTGCAGCGGATCGCGTTTGACAAAGTCGATAACCGCATCGACCTGCTGGCGGAAGGCATCGGGAGAGCCAAAGCGGGCGATATCCAGCATCAGGATGACGGTGCCCCAGCGGTCTTCCAGTGGCGGTTGCGCGGGCGAGGGCAGCGAAGCCATCAAACTGAACAGACCGACCATGAAGCCCAGCGCGTATCCTTTGTGTCCCACAGAGGGCGAGCCCATCGGTCGCAGCGCGCCGCCGGCTTTGAGTTGGTTTGGATCGCGGGTTGGCTGCCAGTCGGCATCGACGATCCATTCATCCGGCAGCAATTCGTCTTTCGCCACCGCCACCATGACCTTGCCAGCCGCCGACATGGATGTGGCGAAGTCCAGCACCAGCGAGCCATGCGATCCACTGGGCAAACCCATGGCGATTGGGTTCGCGCCGATCTTGCGCCCCGTGCCATGCAGCGGCACGACCACCGAACGGGGCCCGCCGATGCAGCCATCCCAGATCATAGACGCCATGCCCGCTTCTGCGCCCATTTCGACATAAGTGCCCAGCCGCCCGGTATGGCCTTCGTGATACATCGAGACCAGCCCGATGCCCTGCGCCTGCGCCATGTCGATGGCTAACTCGGTGGCTTGTTTGGCGATCACTTGCCCAAATGTCCAGTTGCCGCAGATCTGCGCCATGGACGCGGTTTGGCTGACGATTTCTGGCTCGGCGCGCGGGTCGAGCGTGCCAGCGTCGATCGCGGCTACATAATGGGGCGTCCGCAAAACGCCATGCGAATCGTGCCCGGCCAGGTTGGCGGCCACCAGATGCTCGGCGACGGTTTCCGCATAATCGGCGCGCCCGCCCGCCCCGGCGAGTATGTCTGTGATCAGCCGCGTCAGCTGCTCTGCCTGGACAATTGGCATGGGGTTTCCTTTCTTGTCTGCTATCTCGATCGTTTTCTGTGTTATGCGCTCTCAGTCGCTCAGACGCAGGCTGTATTCATTGCGCTCCCACATGCGCAGGACAGCGCCCGTCTCGTCCAGTTCAAAGCGCAGCGTCTCGTTGGATTGTCCGCGCTGTTTGAGCCGGAAGGTGTGCGCCGTGTCGGTTGGCTCGAGCACGGTCGGTTCTTCGTCCAGCCAATCGAGGCTGATGACTTGCAGTTGTCCTTCGCGGATGACGACTTTTTGGCGCGCCCATTCGCTTTCATAATCGCCGACATAGCGCGCCCATTCCGCTTGAGCAGCCCCGGCTTCTTTCTGCAATTTCGCCAACTCGGGCAACAGCAGCTTAAAAGCCTGGCTGCCATAATCGTGCGGATCGCTTCCCAGCGCATTGGTGAGCACGATGACGCCAGCCTTCAACTCGCGGCACAGCGAAAACAGCGTCAAATAACCCGGATATCCGCCGCCGTGCCCGCTGATGACCCAGTCTTTCAACCGGTGCAAACCCATGCCCAGCCCATAACCGCCGTCCCAGCCTTCGCCCAGAAAATGGATGCGGTGCATATCCAGCAAGCTATACGGGCTGAGCACAGCCTGACCGTGGCTGCCCAGATGAAAAGCGGCGTATTTGACCAGATCCTTGACGCTGGACGCGAAGTTCGCCGATGCCTCGAAGCCATGCATCAACCAAAAGGGCAGGGCATCGCGCCGGCCGTCGGCTCTTTCGCGCGTATAGCCGGTGGCGAGCAGCGGATCGTCGGCGCTGGGGATAGGTCGTGTTTCGTGCATGCCCAGCGGGTCCAGCACATGCGCCTGCAAGTAGTCCGCCCAGCTTTGCCCGCTGACCGCCGCGATCACCCCACCCAGCAGCGAATAACCCAGATTGCTGTAGGCGAAGGCTGCGTAGGGCGCGCGGGTCGGTGCTCTTTTTTGCGTATCGGCGATGAAGCTGTCCCAGTCGGGCGCGGCGCATTCCGTCCACATCGGGTTGGCAGAATCGCGCGGCAAGCCAGCGCTATGCGTCAGCAGATTGTGAATGGTGATATCGGGCGCGTCTTTGTAGCGCAGGTCGAACCAGTCCAGGTGATCGCCCACCGGGTCATCCAGGCGCAGCGCCCCCGCATCTCGCAGCTGCATGATGGCAGTCGCCGTGAAAGTTTTGGTGATGCTGGCGATGCGGAAGCGCGTATCCAGCGTGACCGGCGTCTCGCTCTCGATATCCGCCCAACCATAGCCCGCGCCCCAGAGCAGTTCGCCAGCGTATACCACGCCGATAGCCAAGCCCGGTTGATGTCGCTGCTGCCGCTGATGCGCCGCCCAGTCATCGAGTATGTCGATGGCTGTCGCCAAGTCAGGGTGTTCCGCCAACAGTCGATGCGCCACGCTGTGCCTCCTGAGTCGCTGGTTGCGGCAATCCCGCGCATTGTAGCGAAGTGGCGGACTTTGTCCAAAACAGCTCCATCATTGGCGAGCGGCTTCGGGATTGTTTGCGCGCCCTTAACCTCTCCCTGACCCGCCGGGGGGACCGAGGGGGCGGATCTTCCCCCAATCGCTTGACAAATTCGAGAAATGGCACTTTAATTGCTATAATGATTCATACATTAGGATTTGTCGCCATGCGCATCATAACAGCGATCTTGCGAATATCGACGAAGACAGGCGCGGCGCTGCTGCCATTTACCCCCCCCCCCCACGCATTTCTGGCTAAATCCCGCTCTTCCCCGGAGTTCGCTATGAACTCCGGAACGCTTGTCAAGCTCGTCCTTATCGCCCTGGTTTTGATGCTGTCCGCGCTGCCCGCCTTCGCCAATGAAATCACCGTCGGCAGCGGCTGCACGCTGGCGCAAGCCATCAACGAAGCCAATGGCCTGTCCAAACCCGAAGGCGTCACCTGCGCGGACGGCAATGACGCCAGCGGCAGCGCGGGCGAGGACACGATCGTCATACCCAGCAACTTCGCCGGAACCGGGAAAATTACCCTCTCGTCTGCTTTGCCCACGCTGACCTCCCACATCATCATTGACGGCAAGGACAACACCATCAGCGGCGGAGACTCGACCCACTTATTCGTAACCGGCAGCGGCGCGCATGTCACCTTGCGGCGATTGGAACTAAGACAAGGACATAGCGATGACGGAGCGGCCGCGATAGACCACAAAGCCGGCAGTCTGGTCCTCGAAAACGTCAGTGTTTCGAACAACAGGATCGATAGAGACGACACCGGCAGCGCTGGCGCGGGAGCGATCTTAAGCAGCAGCGCCCTGACCATCTCGGGCAGCGTATTTCATGGTAATTCCGGCTATAAGGACTCCGGCGACGTACCGGCATCGATCAAGCATACAGCGGGCAATCTAACCATCGACAGCACCGTCTTCCGTGCTGGCGCGGGCAGCTATGAGATCAGCGCCGCCGTGACCGGAAGCGCGATTGTCACCATAAGGAACAGCACCTTTTTTGGCACCGACACCCAGACAAATCCATCCGTGCTGATAAAAGGCGCTGGAGTAACATCGTATGTGTACCACATCACCAGCCAGGACGGCATCGCTTTCGGGGCGGGCACGCATCATCTGCGCAACAGCATCATTTACGACGACTCCAGCGAATGCGTACTTGTCGACAGCGGATCGTTGACCAGCAACTCGAACAACATCATCGAGACAAACAATTGCGGCGGCTCGCCCTCGAGCGCCGATCCGCTGCTGCCCGAGCGGCAAATTGGTCAGGGAACTGTACCCAGATTTTTGGCGCTGCCCTCCAACAGCCCGGCGGTTGACGCGGCCGGCGACTGCACCAGCTATACCACCACCAGTCATAACGGCGTGACCCGTCCATCGCCGGCCGGCGGGGCTTGCGATATCGGCGCATTTGAACTGGAACAGGCGCAGCCGCCGCCCGTGGCCTGTTTCACCTTCAGGGTGGATGACGACAACAGCCTGAAATATTACTTTGACGCCAGCGTCTGCTCGGAAGGTCACAACATCAACAGCTACGGATGGACCTTCAGCGATGGCTATAATACTCCGAATAGCGGGAATCAGGTTTCTTATACTTTCCCCACAGCCGGCCAGTACACCGTCCGCCTGACGGTCCAAGACAGTTACGGCGGCCGCGATTCCACGGAGCAAATTATCTCGGTGCAGGCGCCGCTGACCCCGGCAATAGCCGGTTTCAGCTGGGAAGCGACGGGCGCGCGCGTCGTCTTCAAGTCAACATCGACCGGCAGCAACCTCGAATACAGTTGGGATGTCGATGGCGATGGCAACGAAGATTACAACGTCGCCAATTTCGCGCATACTTACTCGTCTCCGGGTACTTATACCGTGTCGCTGACCGCCAGCAACGCCAAGCCCAGCGAGGATACCGCCAGCCAGGAGGTTGTCGTGAGCTTCGCCACTCGGCCGCGTTCGGGTCGGACGGACAATAGCCGCGGCGGTTCG
>DAOUJB010000076.1:0-5247 GCA_034423155.1 Anaerolineae bacterium
CGCCTTCGGTCGTGTTGATGTTGACCAGGCGCGCGCCCAGCACATCGGTGATGATCTGCTGCCAGACCGGGCTCTTCGCCCCGCCGCCGCTGATGCGCACTTCGTATTCGGCCGGCAGCCCGGCCTGGGCGATCAGCGTGAAGGAGTCTTTCAATCCAAAAGCCACGCCTTCCAGCACCGCCCGCGTCAGATGCCCGCGACTGTGCCGGCTGGTCATGCCGATGAAAGCTCCCCGCGCCAGGGGGTCGGGATGGGGCGTGCGCTCGCCAGTCAGATATGGCAAAAAGAATAAACCTTCTGCCCCCGCCGCGACCTGCGCCGCCTCGTCCAGCAGCGCATCGAAGCCAAGCCCGGGCGCGAAGTTGTCGCGATACCACTGCAAGCTGCCGGCCGCGCTCAGCATCACGCCCATCAAGTGCCAGGTGCCCGGCACTGCATGACAGAAAGCGTGCGGGCGACCCTCCGGCTCGAAGGCATAACTGGACAGCGGCGCAAAGACCACGCCCGAAGTGCCGACAGTGACGCCGATGGTCTCGGGCGCGACGCAGCCCATGCCGATTGCGCCCGCGGCCTGGTCGCCGCCACCGCCCACAACCGGCGTGCCCGCGCGCAATCCCGTTTCCGCAGCCCCGGCCGCGCTGATGACCGAGGCGACTGCTGTGCCTTCGTGCACCGGCGGCAGCCAATCGGCGGGGATAGCCAGCGCCTCCAGCACTTCGGACGACCAGGCGCGCTCCGCCACATTCAGCAGCGAAGTGCCAGCCGCCCCGGCCAGATCGGTGGCATAGACATCGGTGAGCTTGTAGCGGATGTAATCTTTGGGCAGCAAAATCTGCGCCGCCCGCGCATAGACTTCCGGTTCATGGTCGCGCACCCACAACACTTTGGGCGCAGTGAAGCCGGTCACGGCCGGATTGCCCGTCAGCGCGAGCAGCCTGTCCGCGCCGATGCGCTCGGTCATATAGTCGCATTGAGCCTGCGTGCGCTGGTCGTTCCACAAGATGGCCGGTCGCAGCGGCTCGCCCGTCTCGTCCAGCAGGGTCAAGCCGTGCATCTGCCCCGTCAGCCCGACCGCGTCGATATCGCCGCCAGCCAAGCCCGAGTCCGCCAGCGCCGCGCGAATGCTTCGCGTCATGCCCGCCCACCAGTCGGCTGCATTCTGCTCGCTCCACAGCGGTTTGGGTTGGCTGATCGGCTGGGGCGTATTGGCGACAGCGACCAGCGCGCCCGCCTCGTTGATGATGAGCGCTTTTGCGCTGGTTGTGCTGATGTCGAGTCCCATCAAATAGGGCATGTCTCGTCCTTTCGCGTTCAGCCGTCCAGCAGCAGGATGTGCAGCTCGCGGGGTCCATGCGCGCCTTTGACCAGCTCGTGCCCGATATCGGCGGTCTTGCTGGGTCCGCTGATGATGATGGTGTTGCTGGAATCGCGAAAGGCGCTATAGCCGGCTGCGCGCTGTGCCGCCGCCCAGCTTTCCAGGTCGGGCAAGATCTGCTCCCCGGACAGCAGCGCAATGTGCAAATCGGGCAGCAGCGATGTCGCGCGGTAACGACCTGTGCCGCTTTCCAGCACCAGACTGCCCGTGCCAGCCAGCGCTGCGCTGACGCCGGTGATGCCGACGCGCGCCTCTTCGTCAGCGTGCGCCGCGATGCCGACGCCCAGCGACTCCAGCGTGCCGAGCAGGTCGGGGATAGGCAGCTGTTCAGCAGCCCAAGCCAGCGCCCGCGTGTCGCCAGCCAGCAGAGTCATGATCTGCTCGACCGCTTCGCCAGGCCCCCTCACGCGATGCACGAAGCCGCCCAAGCTTTCGGCAGCCGCGATGAATTGCTCGATGCGCTGCTGCAGGGATTGTTCGCGCGGCGGGATCATGCTGCGCCGCTGTTGCGCCGGACGCTGCAGGACGGAGTCGTCACCCGTGTGCGCGGCCTGCGCATCCCGCAGACGCCCCAATATGCGTTCTCGCGCCGTGCTCATCGTAGCCCCCATCCCCCGGCCCCTTCCCCCAAGATGAGGGAAGGGGAGCTAAGGAATCCGAGATTTACGCTAGAAAGCCCCTCCCTCAATTTGGGGGAGGGGTTTGGGGTGGGGGTAAAATGCCCCTCCTTCATTTTGGGGGAGGGGTTTGGGGTGGGGGTTTCGCCTCTATGCGTGATCATTGTCACGTTCTTTCCAAAGCTGCCGGAAAGATTTGGGCGCAAAAGCGGGGAAGTCGCGGAACTCGCTCCAGTTGCCCAGCGGGCCGGGCATATAGTCGCCCAGCAAAGCCTGACCAGCCCGCGCCGCGCGTCCACCCAGGCCAAAGCGCGCCGGCGATGTCATGCCCACCGCCCACAGCTTCATCGCCACATCCCAGCCCCTCGCCGATTCGCCACTTTGCACCAGGTCATGGCGCAGGTCGAGCAGCATGCGCGGCAAGTCGATATCGACCGGGCAGACTTGCTTGCAGCTGCCGCACAAACTGCTGGCATGCGGCAAAGGCGCTGCATTCTCCAAGCCGACCAACAGCGGCGTCAGCACCGCGCCGATCGGACCGCCATACACCCAGCCATAGGCATGTCCGCCGGCGCTGCGATAGACCGGGCAGGCATTTTGGCAAGCGCCGCAGCGGATGCAAGCCAGGGCCTCGGCATAATCTGTGCCATAAATTTCGCTGCGCCCGTTGTCGACCAAGATGACATAACAGTGCTCGGGCCCATCGACTTCCTGCGCGCGTCCCGGCCCGCTGAGGATATTGGTGTACACCGTAAGCGGTTGCCCGGTGGCGCTGCGCGGCAGCACCTGCGTCAGCATGGCGTAATCTTCGACGGTTTCGACAATTTTTTCGATGCCGACCAGCGCAATATGCACGCGCGGCATGGATGTGCAAAGTCGTCCGTTGCCCTCGTTCATCACCAAGCCGATGCTGCCTGTTTCGGCGATGAGGAAGTTGCCGCCGCTGATGCCCATATCGGCGCTCAGAAAATCTTGACGCAGCCGCTTGCGCGCAAAGGCCACCATGGCTTCGGCGTCATCGGTGGGTTGCATATCCAGCTCGCGCACGAAGACATCGCGGATTTCGGCTTTGGTCATGTGCATGACCGGCGCGACCACATGGCTGGGCGTTTCGTTGTTCAGTTGGATGATGTATTCGCCTAGATCGGTCTCGACAACGCGCAGCCCGGCCGCTTCCATGGCGTGGTTGACGCCCAGCTCTTCGCTGAGCATGCTCTTGCTCTTGGTGACAGTTTCCACCGCATGTCGCCGCGCGATATCAAGGACCAGTTGATTGGCGCTTTTGGCATCTTCCGCCCATTCGACGCCCCAGCCATTTTCGCGCAGCCGGTCTTCCGCCAGTTCCAGCAGCTCGGGCAGCTTGCGCAGGGCGCGTCTTTTGGCTTCGGCCGCCTGGGCGCGCATCGCTTCGCCGTGCGCATCGCCGAATTCGAACATGGCTTGGGCGCGCTTGTGATAGCCGCCACGGGTGCCGCTGCCAACCGCCTTCTGCAAGTCGGGATTGTGCAGGGCGATATCGGCCAGCGAGACGAAGTCGTTGGCACGCAGCTCGACACTCATTGCGCTTCCCCCTGACCTGTCGGGGGGATTGAGGGGGGTCTGAGCGGGCGAGTCACCGCCTCGCCCCTACGCGCAGCTGTCGGGCGGATTGAGGGGGGTTTGCGCAGCCCTTTCGCCAATACATCCGCCAGGTGTTGCACGCGCTTGCTGGACTTGTTGCGCGACAAGCCGCCGTTCATCTGCGTCATGCAACTGACATCGCCGGTTACAATTGTCGCGGCGGGGCTGGCGTTGATGTTGTCGATTTTGTTGCGCAGCATGGCGTTGCTCAGCGCCGGCATCTTGATGCTGAACAAGCCGCCAAATCCACAGCAGACCTCGCATTCATCCAGTTCGCAAAGCTCGGCATTGCCCAGTTGCGCCAGCAGGTCGCGCGCCGCGCCGCCCAATCCCAAACCGCGCAGCCCATGACAAGCATCGTGCATGGCGAAGCTTTCTGGCGCGGGCAAAGCCAAATCCAGATTGACCAAGCCCAGCCCCTCCACCAGGTATTCGCTGAATTCCCAGGTGATGGCGGCGATGCGCTGAGCCTGTTGGTAGGCTTCGCCATCTTCGGGCGCGAACAGGCTGGGATATTCGTGGCGCAGCATGGTCGCGCAGGAGCCAGAAGGCGTGACAATGACCTCGGCAGCCTGGAAGGCTTTGAAGAAATGCCTGGCGACCGTGCGGGCTTCATCGCGATAACCGCTGTTGAAAGCCGGCTGGGCGCAGCAGGTTTGGTCCGGCGGGAAGTCAACCTCCACGCCGACATGCTCGAGGATGTCGACCACCGACATGCCGGTGTCCGGATAGATCATGTCGACGATGCAGGTGACGAAAAGGGAGACTCGTTTGCCCATAGGCGATTCGCGTTCGGGTAGCGCCATGCCGCTCGCTTTCGGTAGAAGTTGCGAATAACGGCAAGTAGTGTACCGAAAACCGCTGCAACAAGCTATTGCGCGAAACCCGGCGCGCCGGGCTTGCTGGCGCAACTCAACCGGGACGCGCCGGGCAGGGGTCGACATTGCTGATCCCTAGTGCAATGGAGTTTGCCAGCATCTCGTCCATGGCCAGTGCGACTGAGTCATGATGTTCTTCGTTGATTCTATCGAAGATCCAGCATCTGGTATCGCCCGGCTGCGCATCGGGACGAGTGTCCGGCACATAGTTATCGGGGTCGCCCGCCGGCTCCCAATAACAAGTCGATCCATACGCGTTTGGGCCTGGATTCGTCCGGACACAATGAGTCACCCGCGGCATATACCCGGTTATTGTGCCTGCCGCGCCCAGTTGCGGCTGCGCTTCGCGGCGGGCTTCCTCGCGGCGTTCGACAGGGGCGTTGAGATCGAGTTCAGTGATAGCGGGCGGGTCGTCGGGGGATTCTGGCTTCGGGCGGGCCAGGGCTTTGCAGAATTCGGTGGCCTGGTTGGTTGGATGGCAGTTCCACCCGGCGGTCCATGCGTCTTGGTCGCCTTCGCTGCATGCGGCTTTGAGGGCGGCAAAGGTGATGCGGTCAACGGGGTAGTGGCTTTTGTATTCGGGTTCGAAGCAGAGATTAGGCTGGTCGTCCGCGAGGGCTGGTCCGGCGGCGAGCATCAGCAACATTGCGGCGATGATGAGTTTTGTGAATGTTCCGGAGTTCATCGCGAACTCCGGCGAAGGTCGGGATTTAGCGCGAAATGCGGGGGGGGGGGGGGGGGGGTGGGGAGGCCGCGG
>DAOUJB010000077.1:0-10624 GCA_034423155.1 Anaerolineae bacterium
TTGATCGCCGACGAGCCGACCACCGCGCTGGATGTCACTGTGCAGGCGCAAATCCTGGAGCTGATGAAAGAGCTGCAAGACGAATTTGGCATGGCGATTATGTATATCACGCATGACCTGGGCGTCATTGCCGAGATCGCCGACGAGGTCAATGTGATGTACCTGGGGCGGGTGGTCGAACGCGCTTCGACCCGCGAGCTATTCAAAAATCCGCTGCATCCCTATACGCAGCGCTTGCTGAAGTCTATCCCCCGTTTGGGCGGGCGCGGGCACCGGCTGGAAGCCATCCGCGGCAATGTGCCCGTGCCGCTCAATCCACCTGCACAGTGCGGATTCTGCTCGCGCTGCGACGAGTTTATGGCGGGCACCTGTGATGCGGCTGTGCCAGCGCTCGTCGACATGGGCGACCAACATTTTGTGCGCTGCTATTTGCACAGCCAAGAAAGCGAGCCGGTCTATGCCTGAGACTTCCGCCCCATCCGCAAGACAGCTCGGCGAAGTCTTGTTGGAAGTGCGCGACCTGAAGAAGCACTTCCCGATCGAAAAAGGCTTCTTTCGCTCTGTGCACGGCCATGTCAAGGCTGTTGACGGCGTCAGCTTTACGATCCGCGAAGGCGAGACATTTGGCCTGGTCGGCGAATCGGGCAGTGGCAAGACAACGCTGGGGCGCTGTGTCGTGCGCGCGATCGAGCCGACAGATGGGCAAGTCTTGTTTCGCCTGTCAGAAGGCGAGTCGGTCGATGTCGCGGCGCTGGACAAGCAGGAATTACGCGATATCCGCAAGCATTTTCACATGATCTTCCAAGACCCTTATTCTTCGCTGGACCCACGCATGTCGGTGCTGGAGATCATCGCCGAGCCCATCCGCAACAACAAGCTGCTCGCCGATTCGCGCGATATCCAAAATCGCGTGCGCGAGCTGATGGAAGTGGTTGGCTTGGATATCCAGCATCTCAACCGCTATCCGCACGCTTTTTCGGGCGGGCAGCGTCAGCGCATCGGCATCGCGCGCTCGCTTGCGCCCAACCCGCGGCTGATCGTCTGCGATGAGGCGGTCTCGGCGCTGGATGTGTCGATTCAAGCGCAGATATTGAACTTGCTGGAAGACCTGCAAGAAGAATTCAACCTGACCTTCTTGTTCATCGCGCACGATTTGTCCGTGGTCGAGCATATATCCGACCGCGTTGGCGTGATGTATGTCGGCAAACTGGTGGAAATGGCGGATACCGAGTCGCTTTTCACCCAGCCCAAACATCCTTATACCGAAGCCTTGCTGTCGGCTGTGCCCACCACCGATCCCGAAATCAAGATGGACCGCATCATTTTGCCTGGCGAGGTTGCCAATCCAGCCAATCCGCCCAGCGGCTGCTACTTCCATCCACGCTGCCGCTATGCGCAAGACATCTGCATGACCGACGAGCCGCAATGGCAAGAAGTCGCGCCGCAACATTTCGCCGCTTGTCACTTCGCGGAGGAGCTGGAGCTGCGCGGCGTGGACGAGAGCCGCTGATGGAACTGCTGGTGTTTTTCGTGCTGGCATCGGCGCTGGGCGCGGCCGGCGTGGCGGGCGTAATCGTCTGGGTGACCAATCGCGCTGCAGCCTCTGCCATAACACGCCATTTCAAAGCCAGCGAGCACATTCTGGATACGGGCGAGCCGCCAACAAATTGGCGCAACAAGCGAAAAGACCCGCTGACAAATCTGGACGAGCTCATCCTGTTCTTTGAGGGCTGCAACTTCTTTGAAGACGAATTTGCAAGGGAACAGCTGCTTGCGCAACTGGCGAAAGTGCGCGAAGACTGGGCGCGCCGTTACAGCGCCTGAGAATTAGGCCAGTTGCACAATCGCCCACATGTCCAGGTCGGGCACTGTGATGATCGTCATCTGCGCATCAGCCCGGCAGGCGATTTCCCGCGCTTCCCGGCTCGGCGCGTAGAGCCAGGCGCGAGTGAAAGTTCTGCCCAGCAGGCGGTGGTTGATGCGCAATTCAAGGTCGCGGGCTGTTTCGTATCCGTCCGCATCAGCATCATAATTGGCATTCAGCAAGTGGCAAACCAGAGGCGCGCCTGCGTCGCCGGACTTGTGGCGTGGCAGCACGGAGATGTTGTCCGCGCCGGCGATGTTGATGTCTGCGTCTAGCTGTGAGAGCAAGTCATCCGCGCCGCGGTATGTCAGCAGTTTCTCGCCGCATTCGCGCAGGATGCTTTCCTGCCCCTCGTTCAAGTATGATGGCTCGAAGCGCACGACAGCGCGATAAGCCGATAGATCCACATCTAGCAAACGATCGGCGACCCAGTCATCGCCCGCCACGATGAAGCGGAAGGGGATGTTGGCGCGGCTCAGCGATTGGCAGGCTTCGTATAGCTGGGTGCGCGGGGCGCTGCGATTTTGCCCGCCCAGATGCCCTTGACTCAGACGCTCGCCCAGATATTGACGAACGGCATTGTTGCTGAATATGAGCGCGACCGAAGCTACGGATTCATAGTCATCGAATAGCTGGGGAAAGTCGCGCACAAAATGATAGAGCGCCGTGTAATCATCGGGGTCGGCATAATACCAGCGGTCGGCTTCGCCCGGGTTGCGCAGCGTCCACATTTTGTCGGGCGCCATGAAAACATGCCCGTGCGCGTAGGCTTGGGCGATCCACAAGCTGATGTGGCCTGGGCGCGGCTGCAAACGATAGGGTTCGAAGGCGCGTGGCACGCCCGTGATGGCCAGCAGCTTGCCCAGCGCGTCAGCCAACTTGAATGTATAAATCGGCTCGCTCGGCAAGACCTCGACATCCGGCGGCTGATAGTCCATTTCATTGGTGTAGAAGTCGTGGGCGTCAACGGCATAGATGAACTCCGCCCAGTAAAATGGCGAATTGGAGCTCATGGGCACCTGTTCGCCGTATGTCTGTCCGGCGCGCTTGAAAGCCCGGAACAGCCGGTTGACCTCGCGCCATTGAAAATCGAAAAAAGCATTTGCCAGCGGCAGCGTGGGCGGGAAAGCCAGAATCTCGGCGCGATATCGCTGGTCGGTGATGCCGCGCGCACGCAGATACTCGCCATAATCGAAGCGGTCGATATCCTCTATACCCGCCGATTGCAACTGCTCGGGCAGCATCGTCTCGCGCAGAAATTCGCGGAAGCACGCCATACAATGCACGCAGAAGCAGCCGCCATAGCGCGCGTTCAATGCGCCCATAGTCGGAATCGCCGAGTCGATCATCAGCCAGTCCGTGCCGGCGCGCATGACGCGATGCAGCTGATAAAAGAGATAATGCCGATAGCCAGGCGCGTTGGTGCAATAATGATAGGCGGGATGCCCTTTGTAGGTGTGCGTCCACCAGGTGATGGCGGGGCGGTTATTCAGGTCGCGCACAGTCGACTCCATGAAGTTGGAATCGAAGTCGATCATGCCCATCCAGTCGGCGTCCAACTCGACTCTGCCTTGAAACTTGACGCCGCAGCGATGCGCTTCGTCGACATCGCGCATCATCTCTTCGTCTGGCGGCAGCCCACGCCGATCCGGTTCTGGCAGAAAACCCCAGCCCAAGCCGGTCGCGCGATAACGCCGATAGACTTCCATGCCACAAGGGCGCGTGATTAAGACATCCGAGCGTTTCAAAGCCATTGTTTTCGCTCCGCCACTACACCGCTTTCGTCACATAAACATAATACGCGCCGCGCCGCCGGGCACCAGATTCGTCGGCGAGCCAGGTTTGCAAGCGCGCTTCGCCAGCTGGTAACTCCAGCGTGAAAGTCGCCGCCGTTTCGCCAGCCGACACAGCCTTTTCCGCCCTTGTTTCGCCCACCTGCAGTCGCGCTGTTGACGCGTGCAGAGCGCGATTCGCCTCGCGAGGATGCGTGCGCAGTTCGATGCGATACTGGCCCGATTGCGCAAGTTCGACCAGCCACCAGCCATTGGAGTCGTGAGCGGGGTCGTCTATCCAGGCTTGCAGCCAGGGAATGCCGCCCGTAGTCGGATGCCAGTCGCGCGCCGACAGCAGCACGGGATTTTCGTGAGGCGTACCCAGGGGAATCGCCACTGTGCGAGCAAATGCGTCTTGCAGGTCTCGCCACAGTTGCTCATAGTCTCTGCGCAGTGTGGATACGACATCAGGATAGTCCGCTGCGATATCGTGTCGCTGGCCCGGATCGCGGGTAATATCATACAATTCCCTGCCGTTGACCAACCGCCACTTGCCATTCAGCACAACGCAATGATGCCACTTCTGCGGCGTATCCGGCTGCAGCTGGACGACCAAGGATCGCTGCGGCAAGTCGGTATCTGCGCCGAGCAACTGCTTCGTCAGGCTGATGCCATCAAAAGCACAGTCGCTTTCCAAACCACACAGGTCGAGCAGGGTCGGCAACACATCAATATGCGCCGTCAGCGGGGTCAGCTTGCGACCGGACGGCACTGTCCCTTTCCAGCGCAAGAAGAAACTGACGCGATGCCCGCCCTCGTAAACCGAGCCTTTCACCCCGCGCATGCCCGCGTTGAAGCCGCAATTGGCTGCTTCGTCCCAGCCAGCCGCCGTGCCGTGGTCGGATGTAAAGATCACGATTGTATTTTCGTCCAGCCCCAGCTTTTTCAGCTGGTCCAGCAGCCTGCCCATGTTTTCGTCGAAATTGGCGATCATGCCGTAGAAATTGGCGCGGTCGGCGGGCATATCCATGAGGCTGTATGACGCGGCATATCGCTCTGGCACGATGAAAGGCGCGTGCATGGCATTGGTGGCCAGGTATACGAAGAAGGGCTGGCTGGCGTGGCGGTTTATAAAATCCAGCGCCGCGTCAAAGAAGACATCCGTGCAATAGCCGCTGCACTGCTCCGGCGCGCCGTTGCGATAATAGACATCGTCAATATAGCTGTTGCCCCAATAATCGGGCAGCTCGCCCACGCCGCCGCCACGATGGCAAAGTGCTTCGTCAAAGCCACGATATTGCGGAGCAAATGGGTAGTTGTCGCCCAGATGCCACTTGCCAAATAGGCCAGTGCGATAGCCATTTTTGGCGAAGATATCCGCCATGCAGATTGCGCCTGGGTCCAGCAGGTGCCGCCCTTCCACAACATGCCACACGCCGTTGCGCGCCGCATATTGGCCAGTCAGCAGCGCCGCGCGAGACGGTGAACACAGCGGGTCGTGGTGATGATCGTCCAACTGTGCGCTTTCGCCGGCTAGCCGATCGAGATGTGGCGTCTTCAGATGGGGATTGCCGTGGCAGTCGATATCGCCATAGCCCTGGTCGTCGGTGATGACGAAGACGACATTGGGCGGTCTAGGCATCGTGCCCGTCGCCACCGAGAACCAGCCCTTCGCGTTCCCAGCGGATGATGAAATCCCAGGCTTCGTCTATGTCCGCCAGCCCCAGCGGATCGCGTCCCTGCCAGGACAGGTGGGCGCTGTAGGTCGTCACATGGCTAAGCCCCCAGCTCAAGCCGGACAAAGGCTCGTTGTTGTCGCTGGCTGGCACGCGCAGTGCGCCGGTGGCTTGGGGAGGCGTGATGATGGTGGACATGGGCTGGAAGTTGATGCCGTCCGCGGCGAACTGGATGGTATTTTTCTCCGGTCCGCAGCGAGTCAGCAGCGCGCCCACGCCGCCCGCATAATCCCACACCATGACCTCGTGCCCGCTGTTGGTGATGGGGTTCAGCGGCGATTTGATATACGGACCCAGCGGATCATCGGCGATGGCCACGCCCCACTTGCTTTCCATATTGCTGTGGCCAATGCCCTCGCCCTTGAAGTAAAGCCAATAGCGCCCTTCGCGGAAGAGCAGCGCCGGGTCGTGCACGCGCAGGCTGTCGAAGCTGCCCTGCACAGTCGCCTGTTCGGGATGCGCGCGTTCATCGATTTCTCCCGATGGATCGGGTTCGACAACCGGCGCGGGACTCTTCGTCCAGGGACCATGCGGCGAATCGGCGTGGGCGATAGCGATAGACTCGGGCGTGCTGCGATACGATGGCGAGGTCGTAACCTGATAGACGAGGTAGTAGCGCCCAGCATGCGCCAGCACATCGGGTGTGAAGATGCTGCGCTCGTCATAACTGCCGGCGGGACCGCGCGTCACAGCGGGACCCTGTTCTTGCCAGCTAAATCCATCGCGAGAAGTGGCATACCAGACATCGCACAAGTCCCAGGCGACAGCGGGCACTGTCTCGGTCGCATGCTCATGCCCAACCGGGACGCAGGGATGCGCGCCGCGCGTGTACCAGACGAAGTAGGTGCCATCGACCTGGATGATGCAGCTGGGGTCGCGCCGAACGATGCCGCGCTCATAGCCCAGTCCCTCAACCAGCTGGTAGCGAAAGCGCGTGAACCAGGGATTGTGGCGGTCGGGCTGGTCGCGTGCCATGGCGGCGCTTTGCATACGAATTCCCCTCTCGCTGTGGTCAGATATATTCGCGGCGGTCGAAATCAAGGTCCCAGCGAACGAGGAAATCCCAAGGCTCGTCGATAGCCGCCAAGCCCAAGGGATCCCGGCCTTGCATGACTAGGTGAGAGCTTCGTGGGATGACATGGCTCAAGCCCCAGCGGAATCGCGAAAGCGGCTCGGTATTCTCCGCGTCATCGACACGATGCGGGCCAGCGGCTTGCGGAGGCACGACCAGTTGCGCCATCACTTCAAAATTGATGCCGTCGGCTGCGAACTGGATCGTATTTTTCTCAGGCCCGCAGCGATTGACCAAGCCGCCCACGCCGCCAGCGTATTGCCAGACGACCACCTCATGCCCGCTGTTGGTGATGGGATTGAATGGCGAGCGGATGTATGGACCTAGCGGATCGTCGGCGATAGCGACGCCCCATTTGCTTTCCATATGATGGATGCCGATGCCCTCGCCTTTGTAGTAGAGCCAGTATTTGCCCTCGCGAAGCATCAAGGCAGGGTCGTGCACTTGCAGGCTGTCCCACTCGCCCGGCTCAATGCATTCTTCGCGATCTTTGCGCTCATCAACCTTGCCCGATGGATGCGGCTCGAGGATGGGCGCGGCGCTCTTCGTCCAGGGACCATGCGGCGAGTCTGCCCAGGCGATGGCGATAGATTCCGGCGTGCTGCGGTAGTTGGGATTGGGGGCCACCTGGTAGACCATGTAATAGCGCCCGTCGATTTGCACGACATCGGCCGTGAAGACGCCACGCTCGTCGTATGCGCCAGGTCCGCCGCGTTCGACAGCGGGACCCATTTCGTTCCAATGATACCCTTCGGCCGAGGTGGCATACCAGACATCGGCCAAGTCCCAAGGCGTCGCCGGCAGCGTATCTGTCATGCGGTCGAAGCCGACTGGCGGGCACGGGTGAGCGGCGCGGGTATACCAGATGAAGTATTTGCCATCGATCCGCAAGATTGCGCTGGGGTCGCGGCGCACGACGCCTTTCTCGTAGCCCAGCCCAGTCACGGGACTATACTTGAACTTGGCAAACCAGGGATTTTCTCTGTCCGGTCGCTGAAACCGGCGCATGGCGGCGCTGGTAGTCATGGGCGTGCCTCCAAGTGAAAAGGGGACCGATCGCATAGACCAGTCCCCTTGTTGCCGCAAAGGTCGAGCGAGCTAGCTGCCGCCCTCGAAGTACCATTGTTCGGGCAAGAACAAGACCCACTGGCGGTAGGTCCAGCTCCATTGCCCGGTCGTGTCGTTCGGCGGCGTGTTCTTCAAGTTATTCTTGAAGAGCAGCGGCTGTGGCGGACGCTGGATCGTGCCGATCTGGTACAAGCCACCCATCGACAGGCGGTAGAATTCCTTGCCCAGTTCCAGCCATTCGTCAGAACCATAAGCAGCATCCAGGAAAGCCTCGGCGGCTGCCCACAGGTCTTTGATCTCCTGCGGCGGTTCTTCGCCATCTTCGCCATCGGATTGCAGCCACTGACGCCACAAATGTCCCGAAGCGCGCGCGCCCCAATGCGGACGCATATTCGCCAAGCCGTTGGCTACCTCGCCGATATCCAGCATGTCGGTGCCCCAGGCAGCCATGTCAACCCCGTTGCTATCGCGCAGTTCACGATACAAACCGATTTCAATGAGCTTGTATTGTGTCTTGACGCCGACCGCGTTCCAATAATCCGTGATCAGCTCGCCGATCCTGCGCCATGAGTCTTCAGGCACAGATACCTGGAAGTTGATGAAGAGCGTTTCGCCATCCGGACGCATGCGGAAGCCATCGCCATCGCGCTGGTCCAAGCCCATTTCATCCAGAAGCTGGTTGGCCAGATCGGGGTCATATTGCGCGTAATGACCGGGCATCCAGTCTTCATAGAAGAGCGATGTGGGCACGGGCGCATTCTGCGAGGCGTTTGCCAAGCCGAAGTAGATCAATTCGTTGATCTCGTCGCGGTCGATCGCCACCGACATCGCCTGGCGGAAGCGGACATCCCAGAAGATCTCGCGCAGGGGCAGGTTTTCGGTCGTGAAATTGAACATGACCGAATACTCGTTGCCGCGGCTGTATTCCGCAGTCGCAGTACGATAGTCGCCGGCTTCTTCATTTTCACGGTAGGTGGGATAGCTCAGCAGCGTGCCCCAGCCATAGTGCGAGTATTCGCCAGCAATGGCTTTGAGATCCTGGACTTGTAGGTCTTCAACCAGGATGCGGCGCAGCGTGTCCGTATAGGGCAGCTGGTTGCCAGCCGTATCGACCTTGAAGAAGTAGGGATTGCGCACATAGTGCTTGTTGCCGAAGCTGTCTTCGCTGGCGAAAACGAAAGTGTTGAGCGTCGGCGCGTAGGGATCGGTCTCCGAGCCCAGATTCCAGGTGAAGTTGTAGGGGCTCATCTTGGCGTTGAACATCTGCACCCAGCCATCGTAGCCTTGCTCGGCCGCCAGCGCCTCTGCATCGGGGTTGTAGTCGGCATGGAATTGCTTGAAGTAATGCGCCGGGCGGAAGCCCCGATTGCCAACCTCGCTGCCCAGCGCGATCATCAGCGTGGGACGAGCCTTCGGATAGGTATAGCGAACCGTCGTCTCGTCGATCATCTCGAATTGCGGAAGCTCGCCATCGACTGCCCAGGGACCGCCTGGCGACGGCGTAATGTCGCTGTTGCCCAAGATGTCTTCGATGTAAAAGCGGAAGTCTTCCGCCGTGAATGGTTCGCCATCCGACCAGCGATGCCCTTCACGCAGGTGGAAAGTGAAGGTCGTCTGATCATCCTAAAGTCGGCTGGTTTTTTGCTTTTCCGCGCCGCTTTTGCTTTTCAAGACACCCTCGCGCTGGCTATGGACTTCGGGCATTTGGACAGTTTGTAGGATGGGACGGCCTCGGATGGTCGATTTCGTCACTTCGATATTTTGCGGCCGCGATCTGATGCCTGACGACTGTACAATCTGTCGCAATTGAAGGCGACATCGAAGGGGTGAGGATGCTTAGCCGTATACTCTCTTGCACTTTTTGGTGATCAGCCCTCGATACCTTTTGGTTATGCAGATTACATGGCTATTCCTCTTCTCGCGGATTTTGTTCGATTCAGCGATGGACGCATAGCAGCTAATGTCATTCTCGCTGCATTTCGGATTAGAGCCAGAGCTAGCGCACGATCTAGCTCCCTCAGAACGGCAAACACGGTTGTTTGGGGATTGGCCTTCAGACACCGCTTCGGTGTAACCGCTCTTGTCAAGGTTTTGCAGCGAGAAAACGGAGACGATGGCTGGCAACAGCAGCAGCCCGAGTAAGGTCGTGAGAACGATGATTGCTTGGACATGTGCTGGTATTCGATGAGACATTAGGGTTACCTTTCGGGATAGCGGGTAAGTCTGGCACTGTAGCGCACTCTGTCGCAGTGAGCAAGTTAGCTGCGGATACATCGAAAGCTCAACCGCAGGGTCAGCCAAACGCGTATGGAAAAGCTGGGGCATGTCTCCAGTATGGAAAATGTCCCCCACTCGTTCCGGCCAGCTGCAATCAGAGTAACAATCGCCATAATTGCAAACGCGATGTGCAGGGCAACCAGAGGAAGACGCGCACAGTTTGCAAATGGAAATCGGTTACGCTTCCCGGAGGCAAGAGGGGGGTCATCAAAGAATGTAAGAAAGAGCTCTACTGGGGCTGACCGGCGTGACATCCTGAACACCACTGGGCGGGGCATAAGCTCCGCCTTTTTTGTTGCCTTCGCAAAGTGTGTCGCTCATCTGTAGCTGTCCTCGAAGTCGTATTCGTCCTCTGGTCGGGATTGTCTGGCGCGGTAGGCGGCTGCTCGGTGTTCCATGGAAACCTCGAAAGCGCGGGCGATATTGGGGATGATTGTGGCCAGGTCGGTTTCGATGGTGAAGAGCTTCTGCAAGCGCATCTCCAGAACATCCCAGCCACAGCAAACGGGGTTGGTCGAGGGACCAGCCAGTTCGCCACCATATTCTCCGATCTGCTCCAGAGGCTGCACAACCCCCGGTTGCGACGGCAGGCGTTCTTCCACAGGCGGCAAGTCACCAGCAGCCACCATTTCTGCCAGCATCGGCGATTCGCCCCAGCTGTCGATGCTGTTGCCAGTCGCGGCCGCATAGGCATCGAGGTCGGCGTATTGGAATGGGTAGACCAGGCTGCCTTCGTTCATGGCTTGCCCCAGCGCCACCGCTGGCAGCAAAATCATGGCAAAGATAATCAGCAGTACAAATATGCTTCGTTTCATGCTTGAGCTCCTCTCAAAGC
>DAOUJB010000078.1:0-3720 GCA_034423155.1 Anaerolineae bacterium
CGGTCAGGAAGTTGCGCACTTCGTCGCGCGCATAATTGAAGATCATCGTGCCCCAGTCGGGATGTTCGCCCTGGCGCGGATCTTCGTGGCTGTACAGGTGCGTGCCATCAAAATAATTCAAGCCGTGCTCATCTTTGGGGAAGTGCGCCGGCACCCAATCCAGGATCACGCCGATGCCGTGCTGGTGGCAGCAATCGACCAAGTGCATGAAATCGCTGGGCGCGCCGAAGCGGCTGGTGGGCGCATAGTAGCCAGTGACCTGATAGCCCCACGATTTATCCAGCGGATGTTCGGCGACCGGCAGCAATTCCAGGTGCGTGTAACCCATATCAGCCAGATAAGGCACCAGCTGCTGCGCCAGATCGCGATAGCTGAGGAATTTGTCGCCATCCCCGCGCCGCCACGAGCCCAAATGAACTTCGTAGATATTTAGCGGCTGCCGCAGGGGGTCGGCTTTTGCGCGCGCCTCCAGCCAATCATCATCGCCCCAGTCATACGCGTCGATATCGCAGACGATACTGGCGGTCTTGGGGCGCAGTTCGGCTTGAAAAGCAAAGGGGTCGGCTTTGTGGGCTTGATAACCGCGATTGTGCGAGCGAACTTCGAACTTGTAGCGTTCGCCTATGCCGATGCCCGGCACAAACAGCTCCCACAGTCCCGATGCGCCGTTCTTTTGCAGGATGTGCGTGCGGGGATCCCAGCGGTTGAAATCGCCGATCACCGCGACTTTGTAGCAATTTGGTGCCCAGACAGCGAAATTGACGCCACGAACGCCCGCGACAACTCGCAAGTGCGCGCCGAGCTTCTCATAAATCTCGCGGTGCGCGCCCCGCCCAAACAAGTGAATGTCATAATCCGAAAGCAAAGGCGGATAAATATATGGATCGCCATAGCTTTCGCGCTGACCTTCCATTGTGACGCATTCGTAGTGGTATGCCCGTTCCGACCAGGTTTCGTCCAGCTCGACAGCGAACAAGCCCGCTTCGTGCAGCCTTTGCATGGCGACCCGCTCGCCTGTGTCGCTGCAGACAAGCTCTGCCCGCGCTGCCCAGGGGCGGAAGCTGCGCATGGTTACGCGATCGCCACTGCGCTGCCTGCCCAAGAGAATCGTTGGGGCACCGATCTCGCCATGAATTAGCGCGTTCAAGGCATCGGGATGGATTGCCTGAGTCACAATTTTTGTCGATCTCCCGGTTGGTCTGCGCGGATAGTATAGCGTTGTGCGCCCGATGGATGTATGCTCAAGCTGAATGCGGGCATGTCCGCCGCGTCGGATGCCCGCCTTGTTTAGCTGGAAGAAAAGGATGGCGAAGGCACGCAAAATCCTGCATCTGGACTTGGATGCCTTTTTCTGCGCGGTCGAGGAGCAACTGAACCCCGAACTGCGCGGCAAGGCGATTGCCGTGGGCGGCCAGCCGGGCCAGCGTGGAGTCGTTTCATCGGCGTCTTATCCGGCGCGCGCATACGGCGTTCGCTCGGCCATGCCCATGGCGCAGGCGCTGCGATTGTGCCCGCATCTGATTGTGGTCGGCGGCACGCGCGGTGTATACAGCGACCGATCGCGCAAGGTCATGGCGATACTGCGCGAAACTGCGCCCGATGTCGAGGCGCTTTCTATTGACGAAGCCTTCCTAGATGTGACGATCCTGCCTGAGCCAATCGAAGAAACCGCGCGCAAGCTGCAGCGGCGCATCAACCGCGAGCTGGATTTGCCTTGTTCGCTGGGCGGCGCGACCAACAAGCTGCTCGCCAAGACCGCCAACACGATCGGCAAAGCCAGCAAACCCAAAGACGCGCCACCCAACGCCATCACCATTGTCGCGCCTGGCGATGAAGCGCAGTTCCTGGCGCCTCTGCCCATACGCGGGTTGTGGGGCGTAGGTCCAAAAAATGCCGAGACTCTGGCCGCGCTGGGATTGAGCACCATCGGCCAGGTGGCGCAGTGGAGCGAGGCGGCGCTGGTGGCGCGGCTGGGCAAGCTGGGCGGAGATATCTGGCGGCGCGCGCAAGGCATCGACACGCGACCAGTGCAAGCTGGCGGCGCTGCCAAGTCCATCAGCAAAGAAGTTACCTTCGCTGCGGATATTGCGGACGATGCAAAGCTCTTGCTGACGCTGCGACGGTTGGCGGACGGGGTGGGGCGGGCGGCGCGCAAAGCTAGTTTGGCCGGCACGACCATCAAAATCAAACTGCGCTATGGCAATTTCTCGACGCACAGCCGCCAGACCACGCTCGATTACGCCACCGACAACGACAGCGTCATTTACGATTGCGCCGAACGATTATTCTTGCAGATACGAACCGATGACTCTCCCGTGCGGCTGGTCGGCGTTGGACTGAGTGGATTCGCCGAGCCGAGCCGACAGTTGGACCTGTGGGGCAGCGACGAGCGTCCGGCGCAAAGCAGCGAATTTCAGTCCGCGCTCGACCGATTGCGCGACAAATATGGCGAAGCGACCATCCGCCGCGCCAGCGATCTGCACTATCAGCCCAATGACGACAACCGGCGCTAAGCCAGCGTGAACAATTGGTGGTAGACGCCATTCAGGTCGAGCAATTCCTGGTGGCTGCCCATTTCTATGATGCGCCCGTGATCCATCACCACGATGAGGTCGGCGGAAGTGATCGTGCTAAGGCGATGCGCGATGACGAAGCTGGTCCGCCCCTGCAGCAGGTGCTCGAGCGCGGTCTGGATTTGACGCTCGGTCTGGGTGTCGATATTGCTGGTGGCTTCGTCCAGGATGAGCACACGCGGATCCGCCAACAAGGCGCGCGCGAAGGCGATCAACTGCCGCTGCCCGGTGGAAAGCAGTGCGCCGCCTTCTTTGATTTCGCTTTGGTAGCTATCGGGCATTTGGCTGATGAAGCCGTGCGCGCCCACCGCTTGTGCCGCCGCGACAACCTCGTCATCGCTGGCATCGAGGCGACCGTAACGGATGTTGTCCATGACGCTGCCAGAAAATAGGTGCGTGTCCTGGGGCACAACGCTTATCTGGCGGCGCAGGCTGTTCTGCGTAACCGCGCGCAAGTCGTGTCCGTCGACCGTAACGCGCCCGCTGGTGGCATCATAGAAGCGCATGATCAACTTGACGAGCGTTGTCTTGCCAGCGCCCGTGTGCCCCACGAAAGCGACTGTCGAGCCGGGCGGCACATCCAGGTTGACATTCTTGAGGACGAGCTCGCCATCGCGGACATAGCGAAACGACACATCTTCGAAACGCACGCGTCCTTCAATCGGCGGCAGCTCGTCGGCATCTACCGAGTCGCCGATATCGACGGGGAAGTCCATCAGCTTGAAGATGCGATATCCCGAGGCGATGACATTCTGCAGCAGGTTGTAGCGCTGCGCCAGCAAGCGAATCGGGAAGAAGAATTGCTGGATGTACAAGATAAACGCCAGCAGCACGCCGACCGTGATGCGTTCGTCCAGCGCCAGCGTGCCGCCTACGAAGATTAGCGCGCCGGTCGCCACGCCGCCGATCAACTCGACGCTCGGATAAAATGTGCCAGAAATCAGCGCCGCCCGCACATTGGCTCGCCGACTAGCCATATTGATGTCATCGGCAAATCGGTCGTAATTCTGCCGCTGGCGGGCGAATGCCTGGGTGACGCGCACGCCATTGAAGGCTTCCGAAAGCTCGGCATAGACCTTGGCATTGCTGTCGGAGACGCGCAGATAAGCCGCCCGAGCGTGGATGCGCCAAAAATTGGCGATCAACA
>DAOUJB010000079.1:0-6109 GCA_034423155.1 Anaerolineae bacterium
TTCGGGGTCGAAGAGATGCGTGCCGGCCAGATGCGCTTCGCCCCGCCGCAGCGCCAGCAAGCCACCCAGCGAACCGACATTAACCGATACCAACCGTCCGCCCTCGCGCAGCCGCAGGTGCGTCGCCAGCAGATCCAGCAGCGGATCGTGACTGCCCATCAGCATGAGGCTCTGCTGGATTTCACCCCGATTTCGCAGCAGCGCCACTTGTAATTTGCCGCCGCGGTCTACGCCTTCATGAAAGCGCGGGATATGCGCCAGCCCGTCCGCCCGCACCAGCGAGGTGATCACGCCCGCGCCCCGTCCCAGCGGCGTCGCTTGCAGCTGTCCGTCGAGTTCCGCCAGCGCCACGCGCACATAATCGTCATCGCCCAGCGGCGAGGCGATCTTCTGCGTGGCAACCGCCTCGACCTGGCTCGCTTGCGGCGGCGTCAATCCTAGCCATTGGCGAATCAGCGGTGTAATCAGCAGCTCGCCAGTTAAGGCTGCGCTGACGGGATAGCCAGGCACGCCAATGATGGGCAGGTCTCGCGCCATGCCGATAATGACCGGGTGGCCCGGGCGCACGGCGATGCCATGCACCAGCACTTCGCCAAGCTGCGAGATGGCGGCTGCGCTGAAGTCCTGCGCGCCCGCCGATGAACCGGAAAGCAGCAGAACCAGCTGGGGCTTTTCTTCCAGCGCCGCTCGCAAGGCAGCCGTCAATGCCGCTGGATCGTCGCCGATGATGTCGCCGATTCTGGCCGTCCCGCCGGCCGCCTCGATCTGCGCGGCGAGCATCAAGCTGTTGTATTCAGTCAGTTGCCCACGACCTGGCTCTTGATCGTGCGGCAGCAGTTCGCCACCGGTGGGGATAATGCGCACATGCGGACGCCGCCGCACAGCCACCTGCGCATGCCCACAGCCAGCCAGCGCACCCAAATCGACCGGACGCAGGGCATGATTGACTTGCAGCACGGTCTCGGTGGTCACGATATCTTCGCCCATCAGACGCACATGCTGCCAGGGCGGGACAGCGGCATAAATCAGCAAGCTGCCGTCAGGATCCTGGTCGACATGCTCGATCATGATGACGGCGTTGGTATCGGCGGGCAGGGGATCGCCCGTGTTGACCGGGAAGGCATTTTCGCACGGCTGCAAGCGCAGGGGCTGCGTCTCCCGCGCCGAGATCGTGCTGTCCGCGCGCAGGGCATAACCATCCATGGCCGCGCAGTGAAAATGTGGCGATGAGCGGATGGCTTGCACGGGCTGCGCCGTCACCCTGCCCAACGCCCGATTCAAGTCGATGCGCTCGGCCGGCATGGGTTGCGCGGCACCGGCGGCCTGCAGGGCGGATTGCAGCAGCGCTCGCGCCTCGTCCAGCGGGATATCGGTGAGGTAGATATTGCGCTTGAGCATGCTGGCATTAAATCACAAAGGCGCGCAGGATACAAAGTTGCATTAGCGCGGCGGACCCCTCAATCCACCGACAGCCGCGCGTAGGGGCGAGCCATTGGGTCGCCCAATTGTCCAATGCCAGAAATGTGGGCGACTCAAGAGTCGCCCCTACGCCGTCTCTTTGGGGAGCGGCTGGGGGAGGGGTTGAATGGGCGAGTCACCGCCTCGCCCCTACGCTGTTTCTTTGGAGAGGGGTCGTTTCAGGCTTTGTATATTCATGCGCGCTGTGGTCAAATGCAGCTATGCTCCACATCCTGTTGGCTGGAATGGGCGTGCGCGGACGGCACTGGGCGCAAGTGATCTCCCAAGAGCCGCGCTGCCAACTCGCCGCCTTTGTCGACCCCGATCCTGCGGCTTTGCTGCGCGCCCAAGCCGAGTTTGGGCGACGACCCGCCTTCCCCAGCGTGGCCGATGCGCTGAGCGGGCTGGACGATATCGACGCGCTCGTGCTGGCCAACCCGCCAGTTGGACGCGAAGCCATCATGCGGGCGGCCGCCGCGCGTGGACTGCCCATGCTCATCGAAAAGCCACTGGCGCTATCCTTGCCCGAAGCGCTGCGACTCGTGCAGATCGCCGAAGCGGCTGAAGTCGCGCTGATGATCGGGCTGAACTTCCGCTTCTTGCCGGTCACTGCGGCGATCAAGCAGCTGCTGGCCGAGGGGACGGTGGGCGCTGCCGAATTCGCGCGCTTCACCTATGAACGCTGGCGAGACGGAAAGCGACCCGAGCTCAACAAGTATCCTCTGAGCATGGACCAGCCCATGCTGTGGGAGCAGTCCATCCACCACTTCGACCTGATGCGCTATGTCTATGAGCGCGAGCCGCTGCATGTCATGTGCCAGACCTGGAATCCCGGCTGGAGCATGTACGCGCACGCTAGCAATGTCGCGGCGCTGATTGAATTTGCGGGCGGGCTGCGCGTCAATTATCAGGGTACCTGGCAGGGAAACTGGGCAGTGCCCGGCTTTGAGTGGCGCACCGATTGCAGCTTGGGTATCATCACGCAGCGTGAGCAATTCGGCGCTTTGAGCTATGCCCGGCGCGATGACAATGCGTTGACGGCGGTGACATTGCCGCCGCACGAACGCTGGATCAGCGAGACGCGCTCGCTGTTGAGCGCCTTCCTCGATCATGTGCTGGATGGAAAACCGCTTGCCTGCAGCGGACGCGATCACCTGGTTTCGCTGGCGATGCTGGTCGCTTGCATTCAGTCCAGCCAGGCTGGCGCGGCGGTTGCGATCGCCGATGTGCTACCGAATGCCTAGCGAGTCTCCGTGGCAGCACGGATGCGGGATCGTTGGTATCGGCGGGCTGCGCGCCTTCTTTCAATCCCGCTTTTGCGCAGGACATTGCGATAAACCCCAAAAACCTTTGTGCCCATTGTGTCATTGTGGTACCGATTCGCGAGACGAGCTGGCTTCGACACAGGAAGGAAAAGCATGAGCGACCTATTCGTAGGCATTCAGATCGGCGCGATCAGCTTCGTTGATGAGGGCGTCGAAGAAGTGCTGGATATCTTGCAAGAGACGGCTGGCGTCAACGCGCTTTTGATCTCGGCGCTCAGCTGGAGCATTGGCAATGCCGGGCGGGCGGCTTTTGGCTTCCCCGACCATGGCGTGCCAGCAGCGGACAACCTGCGTGGCGGCGGCTTTTTCTCGCCCGATCCACGCTATTACAAGAACACGCACCTGGATCAATTTGCCGCCCCGGACGAATTGTACGCCGGCTTCGACACGCTGGCCGATGTCATCCCGGCGGCGCGGCGGCGCGGCATGGCGGTTTATACCTACTACTGTGAAACTGCCAGCTCGGCCATCCGCTCGCTTTGGCAGCCTGGCTTCCAGCACTTCCTCGACCGCGATCACCTGGGGCGGGTGGCCACGCGTCCATCGCTGCTGAACCCCGAATACCAGGCATTTTGGCATTCGGTCTTCGCCGACTGGCTGAACAACCACGACCTGCGCGGCATCCTGTGGGGCATCGAGCGCCAAAGCCCGCTGATGGATATTTTTCGCGGCGACAGCTCCACCGGTTTCGATCGTTATTATGTCGCCGAGGCGCGTGCGCGCGGCATCAATGTAGAACGAGCGCTGGCGGGCTATCGGGCTGTTGATGACTTGCTGCGGCGGGTGCGCGCGGGAGCACGCCCCAACGATGGCGTCTTCGTCTTGCTGCTGCGCCAGCTGCTGCAACATCCCGAAGTGCTGATGTGGGAGAAGCTGTGGCTGGACACGCACCAGGCCTTTTATCGCGAACTGGCGGGCTTGGTCAAGTTCTACGACCCAGCCTATGAATTCGGCCTGGGCATCTGGCAGGTCATCAATACCTACAATCCCTATCTGCGCGCGCAATATGATCAAAGCGCTTATGCGCCTTATGCCGACTGGTTCAAGCCGGTGCTCTATCACACGCCGGCCGGGGCGCGCTTCGCCGATTTCGCGGCTTCGTGGCAGGCTGGCGTGCTGGCCGATGCCTCGCCCGATGCCGCCTATGACGGGCTGGCCAGGCTGCTGGGCTTGGACGGTTACGCTGCCGGGCGCGAAGACGCTGCGCTGGCGGGTTTCAAGCCGGATTATGTCAAGGAGTGGACAGCGCGTTTGATCGCCGAGACGGGCAAGCCGGTTTATCCGGGCATCGGCGTGGGCGTGGGGCACCATGGCACGAGCAAAGCCATCACGCCACAAGAGATCCGCGCGGGCGTGCAGGCGGGCTTGGATGGCGGCGCGAGCGGCGTGATGATCTCGCGCAATTATTCAGAAGCCGAGCTGCGCAATTTGCGGGCTGTCGGCGCTGCCCTGCGCGAACGCGGCTTGTTGTAGCGCAGCGCAAGGCGCATCGGCTAGCTCCACAGCCGGTCGTGCGATGTGTGTTCGTTCCAGGCGTCTGTCGGCGCGAAGTAACCGGCGTCTCTGCCCGGGCGCGTGTCCATGTGCTCGCGGATGGCTTCCTCGTTCAGTTCGCCAAAGCCCAGCCCCGGCGCTTCGGGCACGGGCGCATAGCCATCCACCACCAGCGGTTTTGCGATGCCGTCAATCAGGTCTTCCCACCAGACCAGGTCCACCGAATGATGCTCCAGCACATAGAAATTTTCGGTGGCGGCGGCGCAATGCACATTGGCGAGGAAGGAAACGGGCGAACCGGCGAAGTGCATGGCCATCGCCACGCCATAATCCTGCGCGAGATCGCCGATCTTTTTGGTTTCCATGATGCCGCCCGATGTGGCGAGGTCGGGATGAATCACCGATACCGCGCCGGCAGCCAGCAGCGGCAGAAAGCCTTCTTTCAGATAGATGTCTTCGCCCGTACACAGCGGCGTGCGCAGGCTGGCTTTTAGCTGTCGATATTGCTCGGTCAATTGCCAGGGCAGCATATCTTCCAGCCAGGCCAGCGAGAAGGGGTCGAGCGCTTGCCCCAGCCGAATGCAAGACTCCAGCGTGATATGCCCGAAGTGGTCGACCGCCAGCGGGATTTCATAGCCGATGACATCGCGCACCTGCCGCACATAGTCGGCCATGAAGTCGATGCCGCGCCCCGTGATTTGGATGCCTTTGAACGGGTGCATGACGCCGGGCAGATCGTGCATGTGCGGGACAGCCGAAAGCGCCCCTGGCATTTCGCGCAGCAAGCCGATGCCCAGGTCCATCTTGAGGAACTTGAAACCAGCATCCATGCGCAGCCGCAGCCGTTCGCCCATTTGCCGCCCGTCGGGCACGGTGTCGGTATCGCAATAGATCAGCACTTTGTCGCGAAATTTGCCGCCGGCCAGCTGATAAGCCGGCACGCCATAGGCTTTGCCCGCCAGGTCGAAGAGCGCCATCTCTACGCCACAGACGCCGCCGCCTTGCCGCCCATGAAAACCAAATTGTTTGATCTTGCGGAAGAGCTTGTCGATATTGCAGGGATTTTCGCCCAGCAAGCGCGATTTCAACAGCAGGGCATACGACGCGCTGGCGCCATCGCGCACTTCGCCATAGCCGCTGATGCCCTGGTTGGTATCCAGCCGCAGCAGCGTGACATCAAAAGGCAAGGCGCGCAGATTGACGATGCGCAGGTCGGTGATGCGCAGGTCGGTGGGACGGGAGTGGCTGTTCATGGCAGGGTCCTTGAAACAGATGACACATAGATATGATTTAATTTTGCCACAGAGGCACAAAGACACAGAGGATCCAAGGTAGGGGCGAGGCGTTGACTCGCCCACTATTTCGCCATTGACCATGTGGGCGATACAAGTATCGCCCCTACGACGTTCCTTCCTATTTTGTCTGCCCTCTGTGTTTCAAAATTATCTCCGCAACAGCCCCCGCTCGCGGTATACAGCGGCTGCCTCGCGGATGAAGGCAGCATTCTCGCGCGCGCTGTAGCTTGCCTCCAGGTAATCGGCCAGGCGCAGCAACTCGGCGTAACTGGCGCGTTCTGGGCGCAACGTTTCGTATATGCGCAGCAGTTCGTCGTTGGGCACATCGGTGAGCTCGGCGGCGCGCAGCAGGTTTGCAGCCAGCTGTGGAAAGCCGCCGGCCCGGGCGATATCGGCTTGCTGGCGCAGGGTATCGGCGTGGGTGCGCAGGTCGGCGCCGCTGACTTCGCCCGCAGCCACGGCTTCAGCGCTTATCTCATGCAAGGGGCGTCCGCTGTGGGCGCGCAGCGTGTCCGCCGCATTCTCGCGCAGGGGATA
>DAOUJB010000080.1:0-3941 GCA_034423155.1 Anaerolineae bacterium
TGCGATTATGTGATCGACTTGGAAAGGTACAGGCTCTCTGCCTTCACCTACTCGGCAGTATTCGCAACATCTTCCAGCTCGTATGAAGACTGCGCGTCGGACTTGGCGCGATACAGCCACTATGCCAAGCCTCGCATTCTAAGCTCTTTCTTTAGCTTAAGTTTGGTAATCATCCGATTAGCGCGCATGTAATCATCAAGTTCATGCCGCTGTTCGCAGGTCAATTCGGATTCCCGGTTGAGGTATAAGAGTTGACCCAGGCGCTCTTGCAAGTCGTCTGGCAGTTTGTAGGACAGCAATTCCTCATCGCTGGGATCGGACGACAAAAAGTCGGTGATGACGGCAAAGACATCGCGTTCGGAAATCTTCATCATCGCTGCTTCTCCTTCAGCCCGTGTTCATCACGATTATAGCGCGGATTCGGGCGCGATACACGACTTCGACATCAGACTGTGCCCAGCGCCGAAGCCAGCAGCGCCGCTATCGTTCCTGCCACGACAATCGCCAGCAGCAAGACCAGCGCCATATTCAGCAGCTTGCGCAGAGCCCGCCGCTCGGCTTGCGTCCAGCCTGTGTCGCTCCGATCCCCGTCTGTCATCCCCGCGCCCATAGTCATTTGGCACTGCATTATTATACGCGCGCATTCCACAACCGACGCGCCGACTTGTTTGCAGCGGCGGCAGGGCTATAATCGGCGCGCGGACAGGAGCGAAAACATGACGATTTTGGTGACGGGTGGTGCCGGCTATATCGGCAGCCATGTGGTGCAGATGCTGGTCGAAAGCGGCTATCGCGTGGTGGTCTTCGACAATTTGAGCACGGGCCATCGGGCGGCTGTGCACCGCGATGCGCGCTTGGTCGAAGGCGACCTGCACGACCGGGCGGCGCTGCAGGCCTTGTTCGCGGCGCATCAATTCGCTGGCATCATGCACTTCGCCTCGCGCATCCTGGTGGGCGAAAGCATGCAGCAGCCATTTTTATATCTGCGCGACAACCTCTACACCATCATCAATCTGTTGGAATGCGCCAGCCAACATGGCGTCAAACGCTTCATCCTATCGTCCACCGCCAACCTGTATGACCAGCCGGCGCGCATACCCATCCGCGAAGACGAGGCGCTGCTGCCCGGCAGTGTCTATGGCGAAACCAAATACATGGCCGAGCGCCTGCTGCTGTGGATGGAGCGGCTCTTTGGCATGGCTTTCTGCTGCCTGCGCTACTTCAATGCCTGTGGCGCGCATCCAGACGGGCACATCGGCGAGGCGCACGATCCCGAGTCGCACCTCATTCCGCTGGTGCTGCAAGTGGCTTTGGGGCAACGCGAATCAATCGAGATTTTTGGCACAGATTACGACACGCCCGATGGCACCTGCATCCGCGATTATGTGCATGTGCAAGACTTGGCTCGGGCGCACATCCAGGGGCTGGAGGCGCTGCGCGATGGCCGCAGCCGCGTCTATAACCTGGGCAGTGGCAGCGGATATTCGGTGCGCGAAGTGATTGCCGCCGCCCGTCAGGTCACTGGGCACAGCATCCCAACCCGCGAATCGCCACGCCGAGCCGGCGACCTGCCCGTGCTGATCGCCGACAGCGACAAAATCGGCAGCGAGCTAGGCTGGGAGACGAATTACAACGATCTGAAAACGATCATCCACACCGCCTGGCAATGGCATCGTCGGCATCCGCAGGGTTTCCAAAGCTGAAGTGGTGAATTCGAGCGATGTCGCTGTAATTGCTGCTGTAGCGAATTGGGGGCACAATGACTCGACTGGCGGTGCTGGCGGATATCCACGGCAATTTACCCGCGCTCGAAGCTGTCTTGGCCGATATGCAGCGCTTCGCTGTACAGCAGGTGGTTGTTGCCGGCGACACCGTCAACTGGGGACCCTTCTCGCGGGAGACGCTGGAGATCGTGACGCAGCGCAATTGGGCGGTCGTGCGCGGCAACAACGAATTCTACGCGCTTGATTACAAAACCGTGCGTGCGCCAGCCCATTGGTCGGATTTCACGCTGCCGCCGATCTTGCGCGAACAACTGGGTGCAGACGGCATCGGGCTACTCGCCAGCCAGCCGGATTCGTTGAGCCTGCGCTTCCCCGATGCGCCGCCGCTGCGGATCGTGCATGGCATTCCCGGCAATCCCTGGCAAGCGATCTTTCCACAAACAGCCGAGAGCGTCATCACCACCTGGCTCGAGTCGGTGGCGGAGAACACGGTCGTCTGCGCGCACAGCCATATTGCGCTGGAGCGGCAGGTGGGGCGCTGGCACATCTTCAACCCGGGTTCGGTGGGGGTGCCGCTGGATGGCGATTGCAGCGCCAGCTACATGATCATCGAGGGCGACGAGAGTGGTTGGCAACTGCTTGCGCACCGCCGCATCCACTATGACATGCAGCCGATCTTCGCTGCCTTCGCGCGCATGGAATTCGCAGAGCGCGGCGGCAATGTCGCCCGGCTCGCAATCGAAGAATTCCGCAGCGCCCGCCTGCAAGTTTATCCCTACCTGATATGGAAACAGGCGCAAAATCCTCGTGCGCCAGACAGCCCGGCTCTGCTGGACGAGTTCATGAACATCGCCGATACTCGCCCCTACCTGCCGCCAGAATACCGCGATGTGACCAGCCAGCTATACCGAGACTGAATGCGCCGAAGGGAGCCGCCCATGTGCCGCAACATCCGTCCGCTTTTCAATTATGAGCCAGCCAGCAGCCCAGCCGATATCGAAGCGGCCGCCCGGCAATATGTGCGCAAGGTCAGCGGCTTTCGCAAACCATCCGCGCGCAACCAGCCGGCTTTTGAACGAGCCATACGCGAAGTGGCGCAGGCTACGGCACGGCTGCTGGAGTCGCTGGAGACGGCTGCCCCGCCCCGCAACCGCGAAGCAGAAATCGCCAAAGCCCGCGCCCGCAATGCCAACCGCTTTCCCCGCGCCTGACCCGTTTACATTCGCCCGCGATTGCACTAGACTTGCCGCACAATCAGCAAGGGATATCAAGGAAGCAGCATGGCGCAACCGCGCGAAACCATGCGCGCCGTCATCATCGAGAATATCGGCAAGCCGCGCGTCTTGAAATATGCGCGCAGGTGGCTGCCCCAGCCCGCCGCGGGCCAAGCGCTGATCAAAGTGCAGGCCACTTCCATCAATCCGCGCGATCTCCATTTGCGCAGCGGACGCACCCTCATTCGCAAGCCCTTGCCCCACATCCTCGGCGGCGATCTGGCGGGCACAATCGAATCGCTGGGAGCGGGCGTCGAAGGTTGGCAGGTCGGCGAGCGTGTCTGCGCCTGCTTTGACGAGCTGGGCTGCGAGATGGATGGCGCGTATGCCGAATACTGCTGCATATCGACTGAGCGGTTGGCGCGGCTGCCCGAGAAGCTCGGATTTCAAGCGGCGGTTGGCGCTAGCGCAGCCTTCTGCGACTCCTACCTCGCGCTGATTGACAATGGACATTTGCAGGCATCGGAAACGCTGGTCATTCGCGGCGCAGCCTGCAGTTTGGGCGCGGCGGCAGTCCAAATCGCCAGTGAGGCTCGCGCGCGTGTCATCGCCATCAGCCCGCTGGAGCATGCCCAACAACTACAAGCTATCGGCGCGGATATCGTGCTGGAAGATGCTGGCGACGATCTGGTGCGACAGGTCAAAGTGGCCACGGCTGGCGCTGGCGCAAACCTCGTCTTGCACATCGGTCCCCAGCTCGACCTGGCCGAGTCGCTGGATATGCTGGCGGCGCGGGGACGGCTGGTGCTGGCTGGCGCGCTCGACGATCGGCTGGTCAAGTTGGATGCCCGAGACTTGGTCGCCAGAAATCTCAGCGTCCATGGCGCGCAGGGCTCAATCGCAGTTGACGATTTGGCGAGGCTGCTGCAGCGTCTGGCAGATGGCGCATACCGCGCGCTGATCGACGATGTGCTGCCACTGAGCCAAGCGCGGCAGGCGCATC
>DAOUJB010000081.1:0-1927 GCA_034423155.1 Anaerolineae bacterium
CAGATTGCGCCAGAAGAGGGGCGCGGCCGCCTGCTGCGTAAAGACGATATCCAGCCAGCCATCGCCATCGACATCGACGATCGCTGCAGCGCGGGAAGGCGAGCGCGAGGGCAGGGCTTCGCGTTGAAATTGCAGACCGCCGCCATTCCACAAAATGGCATTGTCGCCACCCAAATCCGCCAAGACGATATCCAGCCAGCCGTCTTGGTCCAGGTCGTTCACCGCCAGCCCCGCGCCATTGCCATCATAAAAGCCGATCGGCAGTTCCACCGGCGTGGTGATGTGATTCAACTGATGGCTGATGAAAACGCCGCTGCAGTCGTCGCGCGGATTCAACGCGACTGCCTCGACCGCCACCGGCACATGGATGCGGAGGGCCTGGACGGGCGCGACCAAGAACAGCAGCGCCACGATCAAGAGACATGGGGTTCTTATTGGCGCAAAAAATCCTCCCCCTAATCTGGTCGGGGGAGGATTCGAGAATTGCGCAGAACCAGCAGCGCTACTCGGATGCGTCATCTTCGGGCGGATTTTCCAAGGTCTCCAGCGTTGGCATGTTGGCTCGCTTGGAGTGAACGCCGGTCGCGCCATCGGGACGGGTGCCGCGGTTTTCCAGGCTCTGCAATTCGCCCGCGCCATCATAGGTGCGCACCTCGAACTTGTAGTCGCCTTCCTGGAAGCGCCAGTCGTAGCGCCAGATGACCCAGGTCAGCTCGGACAAAGGCTGCCGCAATTGCGCCGCCTGCCATTCGCCGCCATTAACGCTGACCTCGACGCGCGAGATTTGCTTCGCGCCCGCATAGGCAATGCCGCCGATGGGCACGATGTAGCCTTCATCATCCTGGATGATCGAGTCGGTGGCGACCGCGTCCACAACCGAAGTGGTATTGACGATGGCGTCTTTGCTCCAACTGCGCCGCACCCAATAGCCTTCTGCCCAGGCATCGACAAATTCAATGCTCTTGATCCACTTGGGTTGCTTCATGCCATAGCGGTCGGGGATGTAGATGCGCAGCGGGAAGCCATGCTTCTGCTTCAGCGGCTGGTCGTCCCATTCATACGCGAACATGATGCGCTCGTCCGACTGGATCAGGTCGAGCATGACATATTCGTCAAAATTGTCCGCGCCGGTGATCTTCAGGGCGACCGCATCTGCTTGCGGCTGCACCAGCGCCAAAAAGTCCTGCACGCTGAAGCCCGACCACTTGGTGGTGCTGATCAACGAGCCGCCGATGCGATTGCTGATGCAGGAAAGCGTGATGAAACGGTCGACACGGTCGAACTTGTCATACAACTCTTGCAGCGACAGGCTGACCGGGTTGTCGACCAGGCCGCTGACCTCGAGCCGCCACTCGTTGGAATCGAGCACGGGCGGACGCGCGCTGATATCGATGCGGTAATGCTCGTCCAGCGGCGTGTATTCGGGACGCGTGCCGGGCGCGGGCCTCAGGTCGTCGTTGATATTGGGCAGCTCGCCTTCGGGCACAGCCGAAGCAGTCGAAACGACCTTGCCTTCGCCGCCGCGGCCACCGACCAAAGCGCCCAATCCCGCGCCGATTACTGTCAAGACCGCGCTGGCGCCACCGATGCGCACCATGAATTGACGGCGGTCGAGCGGTTCGATCGTGATGGTTTCGCCAGTGGCTTCGTCGGTCTTGGTCTTGGCTTCGCTGTGCGCCAGATCGTTGTAAATCCAGTTGGCGCCTATGCCCCAGGCGGCAAAAGCCAGAATCACCCAGCCGACCTGCGCGTACTCGGGAGCGGTGGCGGTTAGGTTGACCTGCGCCGACAGCAGCATCATAATCGCGCCAAATGCCAAGCCCAGCACAAAGCCCGGCGTAACGCTGCGGGCGGCTGTCTCGCGGCGATTCATGATGCCGAACGCAAGCGCGGCAACCACAATGCCCAAAACGATGAAAGCAGCCAG
>DAOUJB010000082.1:0-4219 GCA_034423155.1 Anaerolineae bacterium
GCCGAACCAAGCCGCACTGCCAGTATCGCAGAGACGATCCATTCGGGCACGGTCCTGCAAGTGGTCGGCGAGTCCGGCAGATGGCTAAAGATCGACCGCAATGGCAGGGAAGTCTGGCTGGCGAATTGGGTGAATTTCAGCCGCGTTGATGACAGCGCGCCACCGGCGTCTCCAGCATTGCCAGCGCCGACAGGTCCCATCGACAACTGCTGCTATGTTGATCGCCAATGCAGCGGCGATCAGGAATGGATGGCGGGCTGGCATGCATTTCAGAATGGGCAATGCGCCGCGCCTCCTCAGCCGCAGCCAGTTACGCCCGCGCAACCTGGGTCCAGCGCGCCGGCAAACGTAGACAATTGCTGTTTGGTTGATCGCCAATGCAGCAGCGATCAGGAATGGATTAACGGCTATTGGGCATTCCAAAACAATCAATGCCCCGCGCCCGCCAAACTTGATGTGGTGACGCCGTCACGGCCGCGTATTGAAGGCTCAGCTCGCTTTGTCGCCCAGACCGAATCGGCGCTAAACCTGTTGCAGCGCCGCGCTCGCGAATGGTACGACTACGTGATCCGTTACGTGGACCTGATTCGCGAAATTCCCGACTCGTATCCGGATTGCACGACATTTAGGGCTTTTGTCCTCGACCCTGAGCCAGCCAATAACGTGTACGTCGATACCTGCATGGCTTTGACCAGTTTGATAAATTACACCGTCACATTGCCCCACGAGGCTTGCCACAGACGTAAACAGGTTGAAGGAATTGTTTATCCAGGCGGGATTTGGGAAGAGGAGTTGCAGTGTTCCAAGCCCAGCGTAGCGGTCGCCCGACTGATAGGCTGGTTCGGAACGATTGGCGACCCGGAAGTTGACATCGCGCGGCTGCGGGCGACCAATTGCTTCGCCAAGATCAACAGCTATGAAGACTTCTACCGCGTGCTTGAAGACTTAGACAAACAGGGCGCGGACTTCACTTGCTAGCCGCCCCCGTTCTCAGGCTGGCGCACGCCAATCGCCTCATCCAGCGGCACGACAAAAGCCACGCCGTGTCGCGGTTGGGTCATATCGCCCATGACAGCGCGCGCTTCGCCCAACATGGTCGGCACCTGCTCCTTCGGCATGACGGAGAGGATGACATGGTTGGTATGTTCCATGCCGCGCAATACATGCGCCATCAAGCTGTTCATCGAGCGCCCGCTGTGCATGGGCAACTCAATCGACTGTTCGTTGATAATCTGCTGCAAGCTGTACAAGCCCACGCTCTTGAGCATGGTCACTCCAGGTGCGCCAGCCGCTTGCCAGCGCCGAGCGACTTCTATCCCGTTTTCTGTATTTGATGTGATCAGAATGACCAGTTTCATATCAATGTCTCCCCGCGCTAGCGGCGAAAGACTGGTGGCTGCCTACGCCGTCGCTTTTACCTTGGAATACCCAGCGCACCATCGGCGGCGTGAGCACCGTCGTCAACAAGATGACCATGAAGAGCGCTGCATAGAGTTCGCTGCCCCCGTCCAGGATGCCGCTGCCCAAGCCAATCGAAATGATGATCAGCCCGACCTCGCCGCGCGAAACCATGCAAACGCCCACCCGCAGCGATTCGCGCAGGTCGAAGCCGCCCATCCGCGCGCCAATGCCCGCCCCAAGTACCTTGCTGATCACCGCCATTAACAGCAGAACCAGCATGAATGGCAGCGCCTCCAGCGGGAAAGCACTTAGATCTGTTTCCAAGCCGACATCGACAAAGAAGATCGGCACCAAGAAGACATAGGCAAGGTGGCTCATCGTCTGTTCGATATCGTGTTTCATGTTGGTGCCCAATTGGCTCAAGCCGACGCCGGCGATAAATGCGCCCGTGATGGCCGCCACGCCGCCGAAGAATTCCGCCGACCAGCCGAAGAACAGCGCAGCAGCCAGCGCAAAGATGGGAACGCCATAAGCCTGCGAAAGCTGTGGCCGCGAACGGATCCAACGAAAGGCCCGCGGCAGTCCATACCAAGCCAGCGCGAAGGCCACGGCGATATAGCCAGCCATCTGCAAGACGATCACCAGCAGTTGGCTGAGGTCTGCGCCGCCTTCGCTGCCTTGCGCGCCCGCCAGCACCAGCGTCAGCGATACCGCCAGAATCGCCAGCACATCGTCAATCAAGGCTGTCGCCAGCAGGGCATTGCCTTCTTTCGTGTGCAGGTAGCCCAGCTCCAACAAGACCTGCGCCGAGATGCTCACCGATGTCGCCGCCAGCGTCACCCCCGCGAAGAGCGCCGGGAACATGTCATAGCCTGCCGGCAGCACCACCGCAACGGTCAACGCAATGGGCACGGCCACGCCCAGCACGCCGCCAAATATCGCCACCTTGCCAACCTTGGCCAACTCGCTGAGATGCACTTCCAAGCCGATATTGAACATCAGCAGCAGCACACCCAGCTCGGCAAATTCTTTGATCGTATGCTGCAAGTCGACGCCCTGCAAAATGCCCCAATGCAGCATATCCAGCACGGTGGGACCCAGCAAGACGCCCACCAGCAACTGCCCCAGCACGCGTGGTTGCCCCAAGAGCCTGGCCAGCGCGCCGCCCGCTCGCGATGCCAGCAAGATGATGCCCAGCGCGAACATCAGCGGGATGAAAGGATTCACCGCGCCAGCCTCGCCATCGGTGGAAGCAGCCAAAGCCGGCGGCAGTCCTTGCGCGAATAGCCAGCCGCATACCAGCATCAAGACCAGCATGCGCCGGCGCAGCAGTGCAGCCAGTTGCTTCAATTCGCCCACCTTTCCAATCGTCTTGATCGCTGTTACGCGACTATTATAATGGCACTGAGAAAATCGGCGAAGCCCATGCAAAGGCAACTACTATGAAAATCACCGCGCTGGAATTGTTCACGCTGAAGCCGCGCTGGCTGTTCCTGAAGATTTCCACAGACGCAGGCTTTTTTGGCTGGGGCGAGCCGATTGTAGAAGGGCAGGCGGGCACAGTGCGCGGCGCTGTCGAAGACATGGCGGATTACCTGCTGGGGCGCGATCCGCGGCAGATCGAAGATATCTGGCAGACGCTCTTCCGCGGACGCTTTTATCGCGGCGGTCCCGTGATGATGAGCGCTATCGCCGGCGTCAACCAGGCGCTTTGGGATATCAAAGGCAAGTTTCACGACGTGCCAGCTTATGAATTGCTGGGCGGTAAGGTGCGCGACCAGGTGCAGGTCTATGCGCATGTCGGCGGAGAGACGCCAGCGGACCTTGCCCAGGCGGCGCAAAAACTCACAGACAAAGGGCTGCGCGCGCTGAAAATGGGTGCGGTCGGCAATGTGCATTTCATGGACAGCTTCGCGCATATCGACGCGGCGGTGGCGCGGGTGGCGGCGGTGCGCGAGCAAGTCGGCGACGCTGTCAGCATCGCGGTCGATTTTCACGGGCGCGTGCACAAACCCATGGCCAAAATGCTCATCCGCGAGTTGGAGCCATATCACCTCATGTTCGTCGAAGAGCCCATCTTGCCCATGCACAACGAAGGGCTGCTGGATATCAAACGCTCGACATGCATACCGATCGCCACGGGCGAGCGCATGTATTCGCGTTGGGATTTCAAGTCGATCCTGGCGGAAGGCAGCGTGGATATTATCCAGCCCGATGTATCGCATGCTGGCGGCATCAGCGAGGTCTACAAGATCGCGGCGATGGCCGAGGCTTACGATGTCGCGCTGGCGCCGCATTGTCCGCTGGGTCCCATCGCGCTGGCCAGCTGCCTGCAAGTCGATGCAGTCGCCTATAATGCCCTGATCCAAGAACAGAGTCTGGGCATTCACTACAACGAGGATGTCGACCTGCTGGACTACCTGGCCGACCGCAGCGTGTTTGACTACGAGGATGGCTTCGTCAAAGTGCCGACCGCGCCTGGCTTGGGCATCGACATAGACGAAGACAAAGTGCGCGCCGCCAGCGATCACAATTTCCGTTGGCGCAACCCGCAATGGCGCCGGAATGATGGCTCGGTGGCGGAGTGGTAGGCGGCTGCTTATCCCCAGCGCGCCACATCGACCGCCCCGGCGCTGACGCCATGCAGCAGCTTGTCCACCGCTCGTTCTGCCGAGGCCGCGCCCATCGCCAAGCCATGCCCGCTGAAGCCGACCGCGAAGCCCACCCGCGGCTTGCCCGGCAGCGTCCCCACCAGCGGCAGTCCATCGCAGCTGAAGCCCATGATGCCGCTCCAGCGCTGCGCGACCGGCGCTGTGAC
>DAOUJB010000083.1:0-6824 GCA_034423155.1 Anaerolineae bacterium
CGGGCGATGCGCATCAGCCGCTCGACCCACCAGCGCGTCACATCGGGCAGGCTGAGCAGGCGGATCGTCTCGGCGGTTGGCGCGGCATCGACAATCAGCACATCGTAGTCGCCCGCCTGGAAATACTCGCTGATCCACAACAACTGCGCGCCCTCTTCCAAACCGGGGATGATGGTTACTTCGGCAGCATTGACCTTGGCGATGCCCTCGCGATTGAAGAATGCGCCCAGGTATTCCTGGATGCGGCCCCAGTATTTCTGCATGGAATAGCGCGTGTCAATTTCCTGCGCCCACAAGTTGTCGGCGACCTGCACTGGCTCGGGGCCGACCTCAATATCCAGGGCATCGCCCAAGCTGTGCGCGGTATCGGTGCTGACGACTATGGTTTTCAGCCCCAGCTCGGCACAGCGCAGGGCTGTCGCCGCCGAAATGCTGGTCTTGCCGACTCCACCTTTGCCAGTGTGCACAATCACGCGCATAAAGCCACCTGCCACCTTCTGTCTACGCTCGTCAAGATTCATAGCAGTATACGCGCCGTCGCCGCGAAAGTAGCGTCACAATCGCAGCGGCGGGCTGCAGATGGCAGCGAACAGACCAGGCTCGCTCGAAGAAAAAGATCGGAATTTGCCCTTGACAAGCCTAGAACAAACAATCTATACTTGGCGTAACGAACAAATATGCGCATTTCGGAGAGGAGACCGCATCATGCGTCAAATCGTACATATCGAGATTCCGTCCAAAGACGATGCCGAAGCCAAAGCCTTCTACAATTCATTGCTGGGCTGGGAAGCTACGGAAGTCCCCATGGGGCCTGACTTCACCTATGTGATGTTCGATCTTGGGGACAACAGAGGGGCGGCGCTTTCTGCCGTCAGCGACGATATCAAGCCCGGCGATGTCATCTTGTATTTCCACAGCGATGACCTGGATGCCGATATGGCGCGGGTTGGCGAACTGGGTGGCGAAGTCGTCTTGCCGCGGCAAGAGGTGCCAGGATTCGGTTCGCTGGGCATCTTCAAAGATCCCACCGGCAACCGCGTGGCTTTCTGGCAAAGCGCCAACCCCGGGCAAGGCTAGGCAGGGATCGAAGTGGCTGGCCTTGACCATCGCAATGAAAAGACGGGGACGATCGGCCGGGTCGTCTCCCTCGTTTATCCGCACACGACGGCGAAGGTATGGCAGATTTCCCACTGCTTAAGGACTACATAGACGGGCAGCTTGTGGCGCAGCTTGCCGAGCGCATCACAGTCGTGCATCCACAATTTGCGAGCGCTGCCTTTGTCGCGGCAGCCAGCGGCGAGTTGCCGAAATTGGAGTTGAAAGGGCGCTTCAACTGGATCGCCGACCAGTTGCGGGAGTTTCTGCCAGCCGACTATCCGACCGCGCTCACTATCTTGGCAGGCATCCTCGACAACCAGGCCAGCCGATTCGCGCCGCTGGACATGTCTGATTTTCGCCTGATGCCCATCCCGGCATTTGTGGAGCGCCACGGGCTCGACCATCCCGATGCCTCGCTGGATGCCATATACATCATCACGCGCCACGCCACCTGCGAAGGAGCGATCCGTCCCTTCATACGCCATCATCCGACAGCCACGCAGGCGAGATTGCGGCAGTGGGCAAACGATGAGAACGAGCATGTGCGCCGCCTCGTCAGCGAAGGCACACGCCCGCGCCTGCCCTGGTGGTCGCCACTGCGCGAATTCATCGCCGATCCCGCTCCTGTCCTGGCGCTGCTGGAATGCTTGAAAGACGATCCGTCTCTTTATGTGCGGCGCTCGGTGGCTAACAATCTCAACGACATCAGCAAAGATCATCCGCAGCTGGTGCTGGAGCGCATGACAGCTTGGAGCGAAGGCGCGAGCAAAGAGCGAAAGTGGCTCATCAATCACGCGCTGCGCACATTGGTCAAAGGCGGCGACAGGTCTGCGCTGGCGTTGCTGGGCTATGCGCCAGCCGAGGTCGAACTGCGCGATCTGACGCTGATGCCGGCTGTGTTGCCATTCGGGAAGAAACTTGAATTCTCATTTGTGCTGCACAATTGTGGCGGCGCGGCGCAGAAACTGATGGTCGATTTTGTGATGCATTTTGTCAAAGCGAATGGCAGGACAGCGCCCAAGGTCTTCAAGCTGAAAAAGCTGAGTCTGCCAGCCGGCGAGGAAATCCGCATCCAAAAGAAAATGGCGATCCGCCCCATCTCCACGCGCAAGTATTATGCCGGGCGACAGCGGCTGGAAATCCAGGTCAACGGGGTCTGTCTGGGCGGCGTGGACTTTGAACTTGTGATGGACGAGCGGGCGGTCTAGACTCGGCGAAATAGCAAATTCGGAGCGCCCTCATGTTCGCCCCATCTTCCCATCTCTTCAGCCCTCTGCCCCTTGACGATGTCTATAACTGCGACCGCGCTGGGCTGAACGAGCGCCTGCGCCTGCACGAAGACGATGCCTTTGGCAGCCGCTCTTTGCGCGGCATCCCGTTTGTCTTTGGCGAGGAAGCCGCGAACAACGCGATTTTGCTGGATGGCAACCGCGTCAGCATTCCAGCTGGCGACCGACTGGCGAGCTATCTCGTATTCGCGCATATCGTGGAAGACCGCGCGCTGCAGCTTCCCGAAGATCTGGCGGATTTCCGCGGAAGGCAGCACGCCGCGGGCGCAAGGCCTGGCAACGACCTGGGCGATCTGGTGGCGGAATATCAGCTACATTTTTCCGATGGCAGTTCTGTGTCCATTCCCATCCGGCGGCGCTTTGCCATTCAGCAGCCGCATGTGGAATGGGGCGCCAGCGCATTTGCCGCCGTGCCGCACAACAAAGACACGGTCGTGGGCACAGTGTCCGAGGCGCTGCAACTGGGGCGCAAGCCAGAATCAACCTACGGACAGGGCGAAACCCGCCATAATGCCGCTCGCGACGAGTATGCCGAGCATATCTGGCTCTACGCCCTGCCCAACCCCCAGCCAGACAAACCGATCCGCGAGATCCGCTGCATCGCCAAAGACGAGCGCGCGCTGGTCTATGGCATAAGCGCCACGCAGATTGCGGCGCACCCGCTGCGAGGCTACGCGCGGCAAAAGCTGGTCTTGCAGCTGCCTGCGGGCGTCAAGTTCAACGCGCTGGGCGAACTGGATGGGGTCGACATTGATCTGGGCAGCGTGATTTCGGCGCGGGCGCAACTGGACTATGACCGTGATGCCTGGTTCAGCGATGCGACCAATGCGCAGCCGGAGCGCTCGGAGCAAAAGGCGATCATTGAGTATGCGGCGCATCCACAGGCGAAGCTGTATCTACAGGCTGAAGATGGTGATTGGCTAGCCATCGATCTGAGTCAATCCGATGGCTGGTCGGTATACACATCGGAAGCGCGGCAATTGGTTCGCGTCAAAGTGGTCGATGAGCGTGGTCGCGAGGTCGCCGTGCGCATTCACTTTCATGGCCAGTACGGCGAATACCTGCCGCCGCGGGGCAATCATCGGCGCGTCAACCGCAACTGGTTCGAAGACAACTACGGCGAGTTCGTCAATGGCGCGAATCAATATGCCTATATTCTGGGCAGCTGCGAGTTGGATGCGCCGCTGGGCGAAGTCTTCGTCGAGATCACGCGTGGCTACGAGATCAAGCCGATCCGGACGAGCTTCCAGGTGACGGCGGAGACGGACGAAATCACCTTTAGGCTGGAAAAGCTGCTGGATTGGAGCGAGCGCGGCTGGGTTTCTGCCGATACGCATGTGCATTTCCTCAGCCCGCAGACAGCCTGGCTGGAAGGCGCGGCCGAAGGCGTCAATGTCGTCAATCTGCTGGCCAGTCAATGGGGCGAGATGTTCAGCAATGTCAGCGACTTCGACGGACGCACGACTTTCGGCGCAAGAGACTTCGGCGGCGATGGCGAATTTTTGGTGCGCGTCGGCACAGAAAACCGCATGCAAGTGCTGGGGCATATTTCGCTGCTGGGCTATTCGGGCGCGATGATCCATCCCTTGTGCAGCGGCGGGCCATCGGAAGCGGCCATCGGCGATGCGCTGGAAATCAGCATGGCGCAGTGGGCGCAACGCTGCATCGACCAGAATGGTTTGGTTGTGCTGCCACATGCGCCCAATCCTCAAGCCGAACGCGCCGCCGATATCGTGCTGGGCTTGGTGCACGCTATCGAGATGATGACATTTAATCCCTTCAACGCCCAGATAACGCCCTATGGCCTGCTGGATTGGTATCGCTACCTGAACCTGGGCTATCAAATCCCGGTGGTGGGCGGCTCGGACAAAATGGGCGCAGACGCGCTGCTGGGCGGCATCCGCACTTACGCGCAGCTGGGCGAGCGCGAATTCACCTACGAGAATTGGATGGGCGCGGTCAAGGCCGGCAACACCTTCGTCACTGTGGGTCCGCTGCTGGAGCTGGCTGTCGAAGGTCATTCGCCCGGGCAGCGGCTGGATCTGCCAGTCGGCGGCGGGACTGTGAGCGTATCCTGGCGGGTCGAATCGGCGGCGCTGCCGATCGACACGGTCGAAGTGGTGGTCGGTGGCTATTGTGCTGAAGAGACGAGCATAGGTGGCGAATTGAAGGCTGAGGGCAACTGCGACATCGCGATCGGCGAGTCGACCTGGATTGCGCTGCGCGTGCGAGGCAGTCATGCCGGGCGAGCGGGCGAAATCGCGGCGCACAGCAGCAGCGTTCAAGTGCGGGTGGCTGGCGCGCGACCATTCAAACGCGAAGATGCCATGGCTGTGCTGGAGCAGATCGAAGGCGCGCTGGCCTACATCGACACGCTGGCCACACGCAGCGAAGCGCAGCAATACAAGCGTGTCCGCGCCTCAGTAGCGGCGGCGCACAATCGCCTGCACCAACTCATGCACCGGCAGGGGATTTATCACGAGCACAACCCCCTGCATGAGCACGGGGAGCATTAGTCCGACCCGCTAGGCGTCCAGGGCTTCTATGATGACATTGACAAATTCAAAGTTCTGCTGGTTGCGCGCCTGGTCATTGCCGGCGTGGCTGACCTCGACCAGCGTAACCGCGATGCCCAGGCCCTCGAGGGTGAATTTTGTGTGCCACTCGCCCGCCTGCTGCACATTGCGATAATAGACCAGGCGTCCACTTGGGTCCATGCGAGCCAGCTTGCCTTTGGCGCGACCGAACTTCATGCCGCTAAGCTCGTCCAATAGCGCTTGCCGCTGGGCTTGGCTGAATGTGGCCATGCTGCTTCCTCGTTCGCGTAATGGGCAGAAATCTGCGATAATTGTAGCTGTGCGAGGGGCGAGCTTCAAGCGGCGTTGTATCGGGGCGAAATGCAAACTTTTACGGTTCGTGACATCACAGAATATATCAAAAACCTGTTCGATGCCGACCCCAATCTGGGCAGCGTCTGGGTGCAGGGCGAGGTATCGCGCTTGACTCGGGCGGGTTCTGGGCACTGGTACTTCACAATCAAGGACGCGCAAGCCCAGCTGAGCTGCGTGATGTTCCGCCATGCTGCCAGCCGCGTGTCGGTCGATGTTTCGCCCGGCGCAGAGATCTTGGTGCACGGCAAGATCGGCGTGTATGTGGCGCGCGGCGAATATCAAATGGTCGCCGATATGATCGAGGCGGTCGGCGGCATTGGCGATTTGCATCGGCAGTTCGAAGAGCTCAAGCGCAAACTGGCCGAAGAAGGCTTGTTTGACCAGGCGCGCAAGCGAGCCATCCCGACATTTCCAGCCCGCATCGGCGTCGTGACCTCGCCCACTGCCGCAGCCTGGCACGACATCCAGACTGTGCTCAGTCGGCGCATGCCCCTGGTGGAGGTCATCCTCAGCCCGACCCTCGTGCAAGGCACAGATGCCCCGGCGCAGATCGTCAGGGCGTTGCGGCGGCTGTATCGCAGCGATGTCGATGTCATCCTGCTGGCGCGGGGTGGTGGCTCGCTGGAAGACCTGTGGTGCTTCAACGACGAGGCTGTGGCGAGGGCAATAGCCGACAGCCCGATCCCGATCATCAGCGGCGTGGGGCACGAAATCGACTTCACCATTGTGGACTTCGTGGCTGACCTGCGCGCGCCGACGCCATCAGCCGCTGCCGAGCTGGCCACGCCCAACCGCGACGATCTGCTGCTGGATATCGACCGCCTGCGCATGCGCCTGGCGGAACAACTTGGCGATAGACTCGACCAGCGTTCGCGCGAATTGGATGGTACACAGAGACGCTTGCGTTGGCTGACGCCGTTGAAGCGCATCGAGGCCAGCGGACAAATCCTTGTCGACTTGCGGCAGCGGCAGCAGCGTGCGATTGCGACATTTCTGACGCGCCTGCACGAGCGCCTGGCCAGCCGTGAACGCGCTCTGGACACAGCCAATCCGATGCACATTCTGGGTCGCGGCTATGCCCTGGTCAGCGACGAGCGCGGCGACATCATCCGGCGGGCCGCCCAGGTCAGCGCGGGGCAGCGGCTGGATATCCGACTGGCGGAAGACGAAATCAAAGTCAAGGTGGACGAATGACGGACGATATCAAGAAGCTCGGTTACGAAGCAGCTTTTCAACAGCTGGAGGCGCTGGTGGCGCAGTTGGAGAGCGGCGAAAAAAGCCTGGCGGAGTCGGTCGCGCTGTACGAGCGGGGCCAACTGCTTTCCGCGCATTGCCAGCGCCTGCTGGAAGATGCCCGGCTGAGCGTCCGACAAGTGGACGAAGACGCGCATAGCGATTAACTGGCGAATATCATGTTCGATTTCAGCAAGCTGCCAGCGCCATCAGAAAAAAATATGTCGGTTCGCGTGAAGCCGGCTGCCGAGCGCGCCCTGCGACAAGGGCATCCCTGGGTGTTTGCCGAGTCGATTGTCAAACAAAGTCATTT
>DAOUJB010000084.1:0-2877 GCA_034423155.1 Anaerolineae bacterium
CTTGCTGGGGGCGCTGGAGATGCCCTTGCGGACGATCTGCAGCAACGCCGGCTATGATGGCGCGACTGTCGCCCAACTCGAAGGCGAACCGCCGGGCACGGGCATTGATGCGCGCAGCGGCGAGGCAGTCGATATGCTGTCGGCGGGCATTATGGATGTGGCTTCGGTGGTCGAGGCAGCGCTGCACAAAGCCGTCAGCAGCGCGGCATTGGCGCTGACCATCGATGTCCTGCTGCATCACGCCACGCCGCCGGCCAGCTACGATCCTTGATCGCCGTGCTATCCTGGCGCGTGTGGCAGGCGCTGGCGCAGCCCGACCGCGAAGACCCGCTAGTCCGGCGCGTGAGCCAGACTGATCGGCCCATTGCCAGTCAAACACCGCCCGGGCGCGTCCCGCGTATGCTGCTGCTGTTCGCGCTTGCCATCGGCATTGGCTCGCTCTTCTATGCTCCGCAACTCTTGATGCTGCTTTTCAGCCTGCCAGTCGTCCTGCTGTCGCTGCTGGTGCTGTCGCCGCTGTTGCTGCCGGTCGTCGTGCCCTTGCTAGGCGCGCTGCTGACCAGCGAGATTTTGGCGGGCATCGCGCGAGAAAGGCATGGGCACACCTGGTCGCTGCTCCGCGCCTTGCCGGGTGGCGCTGTGCAGGCGAATTGGTCTTGCGCTATCGGCATCGCCCAGCGCCGAGCCTGGCTGTCGCCGCTGCGATTCATGGCACGCTTCATGCTGTGGCTGGGCGGGCTGTTTTGGCTGCTGCTGGCCTTGCTGAGCATTTGGCTGGCGCTCACCAATCAGCAAGCGTTGGGCGACGAACAAGCGCGTTTGCTATTGTTGCTGGCGCTGGGGATGGCGGTTTATTATGCCCAGTTGGCGCAGACTCTGGCTGTCGCGGTGGTCTGCGGAATGTGGGCGAGCGCCTTCGACTGGCAGCGGCGCGATGTGGCTTTCGCCGGGCTGTGCCTGTACCTGGCGCTGGGCGTGCTGCCACTGCTGCTGGGCTTGTGGCTGACGAGCCGCGGCTGGTGGCTGTTGGCTGTTGGGCTGGTGCTGTTGCTGCGCGAGTGCGCTGTATGGCTGCTGTGGCGGAATCTGCGCTGGCGACTGGGGGAATAATAGCTGGGGCTGAGGGGTCAAGCGGGCGAGTCACCGCCTCGCCCCTACACCGAATCTGCGGGGGTTCAAGGCAAGAACAAATCGCCGCTCAGGTATTTCAAGCCGCTGTCGCACAGCAAAATGCCGATGCGCGCGCCCCGCTCTGCGTCGTTCAGCAGTTGCAGCGCCGCCGCCAGGTTTGCGCCGGACGAATAACCGGCGAAGAGCCCTTCTTCGCTCGCCAGCCGGCGTGTCATCTCCGCCGCCGCCACATCGCTGACCTGCAGGCAGCCATCCACCAGCGCGCGGTCGATCTGCGCCAGGTCGCGCAGGGCATAACCGCCGCCCTGGATTTTGTGGTTGGGTCGGCTGACCGCTTCGCCCGCAAAAGCCGCCGCCCCCGCCGGCTCGACCACATAGCAGCGCACGGATGGGTCGCGCTCTTTGAAGTAGCGCGCGCAGCCAGCGAATGAGCCGCCGCTGCCGATGAAGTCGCAAAAGACATCGATGCCGCCGCTCTGTTCCCAGATCTCCGGCGCCGTGTGCAGGTAGTGGGCGCGGGCATTGCCAGGCAACTGAAACTGGTCGGCGCGAAAAGCCTTGCGCTCGCGGACGATTGCCTGGGCGCGCGCTTCGACCAGCGCCAGGTCTTCGCCCGATACTGCGCCGGGGATCGAGCCAGCGCATTGCTCGACCAGCACGACTTCTGCGCCCAGCGCCTTCATCATGCGCGCGCGCTCTGGCGAATTGCCCCGCGACATGACGGCCACAAAAGGATAACCCTTGGCTGCGCAGACGATCGCCAAGCCCGTGCCCGTGTTGCCGCTGGTCAACTCGACCACAGTATCGCCCTTTTGCAGCGCGCCGCTGGCTTCCGCGTCTGCGATGAGCTGCAGCGCGATGCGGTCTTTCTTGGAATAGCCGGGATTGAGGAATTCGACTTTGGCGAAAATCTGCCCGTCCAGCCCGCGAGCGATGCGCGCCAGCTCGACCAGTGGCGTCTGACCGATCAGCTCCAGCACAGAAGTGGCGGGTCGCGTTTGCATGCGCCTAGTATAGCGTTTCTGCGCTTTTTATTTACCACATGAAGGCACGCCGTAGGGGCGAGGCGGTGACTCGCCCACAATCCGCCAGATACCGTCGTACGGGCGATCCGCCACCATTCGTGGCATCGCTGGCCGGCAAGCGAAACGCTTATCCGCCAGGACAGCCGTTGTCGTGCCAATGTGATATAGGATATTTTTCCATGACTGCGATGAGGCGCTGGGTACGCTGGTTATTATCGGATTCTGTTTTCACATCGTTGCCATTCTCGTCAAGGTCGATTCGCAAGTAGCTTTCTTCGCCATCAATCAGCTTGTCCGCTTCAAGAAGCTCATCCCATACTGCTTGACCTCGATCAATGCAAGCTTGAGTGGAAGTGGCGATAACGCCGTTCTCCTGCGCGGTTGCTGCAGAAGAGCGCGAGGCGGTAGTTTCAGCAGCAGGCGTTTCGCACCCTTCCAATACGCCTGGCAATCCCGCCTGATGTCTTGCGTCGCTCCATCCGCACTTCCAATCGGCTTCTGTAACGCAATCCCCAGATTCAAAGCAGGTATTGGGGTCGTTGTTAGGGTCGTCGTCCGTCCAGCGGTCGTCGAGCTGTCCCATTGCGGGCGTAGCAAGCAGCGTGAACAGGACCAGGACGATAAGGACAAGCTTGACAAGTGTTTCGGAGTTCACGAGGAACTCCGCGGAAGAGCGGGATTTAGCGAGAAATGCGGGGGGGGGGGGGGGGGAAATAAAAAG
>DAOUJB010000085.1:0-2536 GCA_034423155.1 Anaerolineae bacterium
TGCGAAACCTCGACCAGCAGCTTCCCCTGGCGCTGGGCGATCGCCCCCGATGCGGCGCTGACAGCCGTGTTTGACGAAGCCAGTGGCAATACTTATCGCTACTTGCCGGCCGGAGAACGAGCCGTGGTCTGGGGCGGCATCCAGCTGACGCAGGTGGCAGCGCGCAACCCGCAGAATTGCTGGGCGGGGCTGATTCATGAAGATGTCGCTATCAGCCTGCGCAACAACCATGTCGGTCTGCGCTCTATCATGATCGTCGATCCAGCGGGCGACTCCGACAGCTAATGCGCGGCGCGGACGCAGCCTTGGATCTCGCCGTCGTCATCGTTACCTGGAACAACGCCGATGTCATCCGGCCGGCGCTGCAAAGCCTGACTGCCGACCTGGAAAAAACCCGCCTGCGCCATGCAGTCTGGCTGGTCGATTCAGCTTCGCGCGATGCGACTGTCGAGTTGGTGCGCGCGCATTTCCCGCAGGTCAACCTATTGGTCTGCGAGCGCAATCTGGGTTTTGGCGCGGCGAATAACCGGGCGTTAAACGCTTTGGGTTTTGGCGGCGGCTCGAGCAGCGTCACCCCAGCCGCGGTCTATCTGTTGAATCCGGATACGCTTGCACAGCCCGGCTCCACGAAGCGCCTGTACGATACGCTGATGAGCAGCCCGCAGTTGGGCGTGGTGGGTGCGCGATTGAGCTATGCCGATGGCAGCTTCCAGCACAGCGCCTTTCGCTTTCCAGGCTTGCGGCAGGTGTATTGTGAGCTTTTTCCTGTGCCGGGCCGCCTGCTGGATGGGCGCTTCAATGGCCGCTATCCGCGGGGCTTGTACGAGTCGGCGGCGGCATTTGCGATCGACTTTCCGCTGGGCGCGACCATGATGCTCAAGCGCGCAGCCATTTTGCAATCGGGCATCTTCGACGAAGAATTCTTTCTCTATTGCGAAGAGGTCGATTGGGCCTGGCGCATCCGCAAACTAGGCTGGCGCATCGCTTGCGAACCGCGCGCGCATGTCATCCATTTGGGCGGACAAAGCACCGGACAAGCGCGCCCCGGCAGCCTCGTCCATCTGTGGCGAAGTCGGCTATTATTGATGGATAAACATCTGCCCGGCTGGAAGCGCCGGCTGGCACGCTGGCTGATCGTGCGCGGCATGCGGCGAAAACTGCACGGTCTGGACGATGCCGAACTGGCCGCGGCCTGCCGCGAGATAATTGAGATGGCGCAACGATGATTCACCTGACAGCCATTGTCTTGACGCGAAATGAAGCCGCGCAGATCGCCGACTGCATCAAGACACTGCGCTTCGCCGATCGCGTTATCGTCTTCGATTCCTACAGCAGCGACGACACCGTGGCAATTGCCCAAGCTTGTGGCGCAGATATCTTCCAGCAAGAATTTGAGAATTATGCCGAGCAGCGCAATGCCGCCCTCGATGCCGCCAGCGAAATGACCGACTGGGTGCTGTTTGTCGATGCGGACGAGCGAATCAGCGAGGCATTGTCCGCCGAGATCCGCAACAAGATGCGTCTGCCCGAATACGCGGGTTGGCGCATACCACGCCACAATTATATTTTCGGCGTGCTGACCAAGGGTGCCGGCTGGTATCCCGATTACCAGACTCGGCTGCTGCGCGTGGGGCATGCTCGCTATGATTTGGCGCGCCCCGTGCACGAGACGGTCACGCTGCACGGCGCAGAAGGCACCCTGCGCAACCCCATCATCCATTACAACTACCGTGATCTGGCGCACTTCATCGACAAGCAAGAGCGCTACACGCAAGTCGATGCCCGCAACTTGTTTCGGCAAGGCATCAGAGCCAAGCCGCAGAACTTCATCTTGCAGCCGCTGCGGCAATTCTATTGGCGCTTTGTCACGCTGCGCGGCTACCGAGACCGTTGGCACGGGCTGCGGCTGTCGCTGCTGATGGCGCGCTATGAATATCGCAAATACCAGTTGCTGGCGGCGCACTGGCAAAGGCGCTAGGGTCGCCTACTGCGGGACAAGGATGCCATAACCGCCATTATCGCGCCGATACAGCACATTGATCTGGGCGCTTTCGGCATTCATGAACATATAGAAGGTGTGATCCAGCAATTCCAGCTGTTCAATGGCTTCTTCTTCGTTCATGGGCATCAATTCGATCTGCTTGCGGCGGAAGATATCGGTGGGCGTGGCGGCGACGGTCGCATCGGGAATGTCATAGGCGGGCACTTCTTCCGCCATATCCAGCTCGGCCATCGTGGCGCGGTAGCGATCGCGAACCCGCTGATTCTTGGCTTTGCGCTTGCTCTTGAAGCGGTCGATCTGCCGGTGCAGTTTGTCGACGGCTTTGTTGATCGCCCAACGGATGGTATCGCGGTTTTCGATGCCCATGCGTTCTTCGGCGCGCAGAATCGCCCCCCGCGCGTGCTGCACAGTGATCTGCGCTATCGCCAGGTCTGCGCCGCGATGCGTGCGGATGATCGAAAGCTCGACGCCCACATGCGCGATATTGGGCAAATAGCGATCCAGCTTGTCGACCTTGGAGCGCGTATAGCTGTC
>DAOUJB010000086.1:0-2324 GCA_034423155.1 Anaerolineae bacterium
GCCGAAATGCGTCGCTTCGTCGACAGCCTGACCGATGACGATATGCTGCGCGTGGTCTATTACGATGACGAAGGCGACCGCGGCAGCCTTATTCTGTGGCATGGCCTGTGGCATGTGATGAATCATGGCACGCAGCATCGAGCCGAATGCGCGGCGTTGCTGACCGACCTCGGACATTCGCCGGGCGATATGGACTTCACCGTGTTCTTGCGGCAATCGCACAGCTAGGCGCGTCCGATGCGGCTCGCCGAACTCATTCTGCTATTTGAATATCACGACTGGGCGACCGAGCGCTTGATAGCGGCGGCTGCGCGCTTGCAGAATTCGCCTCCACAAGAGCTGCTACATACGCTGGCGCATATCTGCGAAGCGCAAAGAGCCTGGCGCATGCTGCTGACCCGCGGCCGGTTCGACGACTTTCTAAAGCCAGCCGACTATGCCGATTTGGCTGCGGTGCGGATGCTGTGGCAGCGCGAAAAAGGCGCATTCTGGCGCTACCTGCGCGGCTTGGGCGAGGGCGACCTCGAGCGGGAATTCGCCTATGTGGGCGATGCGGGCGAACGCAGGCGGCTGGTCTGGCATTGCTTGTGGCATGTGGTGAATCACGGCACACAGCATCGAGCCGAATGCGCGGCGCTGCTGACTGACCTGGGATGTTCGCCAGGGGAGCTGGATTTTCCGATATTTTTGGATGAAGTTGCTGGCGCGGTCGGCTAATCACTCGCGCCGTTGTTTGCGTTCCAGCAGGCGCGCGCCCAGATTGGGCTGATCATCCGGCGGCTCCATGAATTCCGGCTCGCGCGCAGACCGGCGGGGGCTGGCTTGCTGCGGGCTGGGCGGCGGGGTCGGTGGCGGGCTGTCTCCACCAGCTGGGCGCAAGCCTTCGGGCAGGTCATCGCCATAGCGCGTCGTCTCGCGGCTGCGGCTGCGCGCGCTGAAGAGCGCCTGCATCTGTTGCGAGCGAGCTTGCTGCATCCCGCGCCCGGTTACGAATGCTCGCAAGCGCTGCAAATCTCCGCGTGTGATGATCAATCGGCGCAGCGCGATATCCAGCGGCAGCAGCAACAGCGCCAGCAAAACCAGGCTCTCCCAGATATCGTTGGTCGCCTGCCGCTCGCCGAGATTGTGCGCAAAGACCGCTTCAGGCGCATCAGCCAGGTTGCGTCCGCCGGTCACCTCGGCCAGGTCGGCCAGCAGCTGTTGGCCACCCGCATGTGGCAGGTATTCCGGCGAATAAGACCGCACCCAGCCTTTGAGGTCTGTCAGTGGCGCAGCGCCAGCCTCTGGGAGCGCCTCGCCGCTGATATTGAGGAAGTAAGCGCCTTCGCTGCCGGGCGCAAAACTGGCTTCATAACGGCCGGGCGCAGTCTGCTGCAGACCCAGGCGCAGGCTGTTGCCATTTGGATTCAGCACTGCGCCATCCAGCGCCAAGCCATCCAGGAAGTCGCCGGCCTCGTCTCGGGCATCGACGACAATCCGCGCTCGCTCGTCTTCCAGCACGATGCTTGTTTCCAGATTCTCGTTGGCACCGGCATTGATGCTCCAGGCCACCGCTTGGCCCCAAAAGCGCGAGAAATCTTCCCATACAACCCATTCGTTCGCCCAACGCGCGCTGGCATCGGCTGTGAAGGCAATCACCCTGCCCAAGCCATATTGCCAGGCGGCCAGGATGGGGTCGGCGTAGGGTTCGGGTCCACTGAGGATGCGCTGGGCGGCGGTCTTCGGCGTGGACGCCACATAACCACGCAGCGCTGGCGGCGCGCTGATGCCGTCCAATATCGCGCTGCTGCCGGTTATGCGCGGCGTAAATGTCTCTTCGACGATGTAGGAGCGCGCTGCCAAGATCGTTTCTTGCGCGAAGATGAGCGGGATCTCCTCGACATTGGCGACGCGATAATAGTTGCCCTGCCCAGCTTCGGCCATGGGTTCCAAGAATGCGCCGGGACTGCGCCCGATGGCGATTGCCGAAAGCGTCACGCCATGTTCGGCATGCAACGATTCGGTCAAGTCCACCAGTCCAGCCGAGTTTGCGCCGCCGTCTGTCAGCAAGATCAGGTGTTTGAGCTGCGATGGCTCTTCTTTTATATCGCGCTCGACCAGCTTCAAGCCCGCCAAGATGTCTGTGCCGCCGCCCGAGCGAATGGTGTTGGTCATGGCGATCATGGCTTGGGCATCGTTGACTTGCTGGAAAGGCACGACCCAGGCGCCACCAGTATCGAAAGTGCCGATGGCAGCGCGGTCGCTGGCTTGCAGCAACTCCAGCGAGAGCACGATAGCGCGCTTCGCCAATTCCAGGTTGGGCACGCCGCTGCGTCCCACCTGCC
>DAOUJB010000087.1:0-4134 GCA_034423155.1 Anaerolineae bacterium
CGGCATCGACATCGGCGCGAGCACGCCCGAAGAAATCGCTGTCTGCATCCTGGCGGAGATCATCGCCGTACGCAACGGAGCGCGCGATGCAGTTCGGTGAGGTGCAGCTGGAAAATGCGGCTGGCGGGATTTTGGCGCACAAACTCTACGCTGGCGCAAAGCTGATCCTCAACAAGGGACATCGGCTGGACGAAGACGATATCCTGCGGCTGCGCGGGCTGGGCATTGAGCGGCTGGTGGTCATGCGGCTGAGCCAGGCCGACCTGCACGAAGACGAAGCGGCGCAGCGCATTGGGCGGGCGGTGGTCGGCAAAAACCTGCACATGCGCGCGCCCGGCGTGGGCAGAGCCAATATCACAGCGGCGGCTCGCGGCATCCTGCATATTGATGTGCCGCTGCTGGAAGTGATCAACAACCTGTACGACGGCATCACCATCGCCACCTTGCGCGCGCACAGCCTGGTAAGCAAAGGCGAAATGGCCGCGCTCGTCAAGATCGTGCCGTTTGGCGTGCCAGCCGCCCGCGTCGTCGATGTCGAACGCATCTGCCAAGACAAGCCTGTCCTGCAGCTGCGCGAGCTGCAGCCCAAACGCATCGCGCTGATCGTGTCGGGCACAGCTGCCACGCGCGAACGACTGCTGCGCAGCTTTCAGCAACCCGTGCGCCGCCGCATCGAAGGCTGGGGAAGCCACTTGCTGGAACCGGTCTTCGTTCAGCACAATGCCGCTGCGATCGCGGCCGCCATTCAAGCGCATTCCCACGCCGACCTGATCTTGATCGCCAGCATCTCGGCAATCATCGATCGGCAAGATGTCGTGCCCACGGCGCTGCAACAGGCGGGCGGCAGCAGCACATTGCATGGCGTGCCGGTCGACCCTGGCACCCTGCTGTTGCTGGGATATCTGGACGATACGCCGGTGGTGGGCGCGCCGGGCTGCATCAAATCGCCCAAAACCAATGTCATCGACTGGATTCTGCCGCGCCTGCTGAGTGGCGAACGCTTGACCCGCGCCGATCTGGTGATGATGGGGCATGGTGGCTTGCTCAAAGATATTGCCGAGCGCCCCATGCCGCGCAGCAAAACCGAGGGCTAGCTGTGCAGCACTGCGCGATCGTGCTGGCGGCTGGCTTGTCCACGCGCATGGGCGAAAACAAGCTGCTGCTGCCCTGGCGGGATGGCAGGCCCATCGTGACGCAGGTGACCCGGCAATTTCTGCTCGCCGACATCGAGACGCTTGTCGTCACAGGCCGGGATGCCGCCCAGGTGCGCGCCGCCTTGGCTGGGTTGTCGGTTCGCTGCCTTCACAATCCAGACTTTGCGACTGGCGGCATGCTTTCTTCCGTGCAGGCGGGTCTGCGCGCGCTGCCCGATTCTGTGGCGGCGGTTTTCATCCAGCCGGCCGATATGCCCGGCATCAGCACCACTGTGATCGAGCGACTGGCGCGGGAATATGAATCGGGCTGGAGTGTTGCCCCATGCCACGACGGTCGGCGCGGACACCCGCTGCTGCTCGACCGGTCGCGCTGGGCGGCGATGCTGGCGCTGGAAGCCCCGGCGATGCCAAGAGAGGCGCTGGACAAATCGCGGCTGCGGCTCGTGCCCGTCGCTGAGCCGGGCGTGCTGGTCGATGTGGATACGCCAGAAGCCTATGAACGGGCGCTGGCTGGGCGAGCGTAGATTGAGCACAGAGACACAGAAGTAAAACCAAGAAGGCAATGCAACAATGCAACAATTTGAAGGAACGTCGTAGGGGCGACTCTTGAGTCGCCCGCATGGCCAATGGCAGCACAGTGGGCGAGACAAGTCTCGCCCCTACAAGGCAAATCCGCCATTCCCAAGCATTGCGCTTCCCGCTGACCTGTCGCGGGGACTGAGGGGGTTGACTCTGTGTTTGGCGGGCTGTCTGTGGTAAACATCTTGTTCGAGCCTATCCAGAAATAGAAGGAGCGTCTTATGTCCGAAATGGCGATGTACCGTCGCTGGCAGTTGCGCTCGATAGACAGAAATGTGCGCACGCTGACGCGCCTCATCACCACCATCGACGACCCAGCAGCCTACAAAAAGCGCGATGGCGGCGATGGCTGGATGATTTCCGAGGTGCTGGGGCATCTGTGCGACTTTGAAGTGTACTTCGGCGCAAGAGCGCGTCACATTGGGGCTGGCGCCGAAGAGCCGCCACAGCCGAACATGGGGCCGGACGAATCGGTTGTAGCCGGGGGCTATGCCCAGCAAGAAGCAGCTCCCCTGCTGGAGCGCTGGCGGGGTCTGCGCGCGGACAACCTGGCATTCTTCCAGTCGCTGGATGTGGAAGACGATGCGCTTTGGGAAGGCAGCGCGCCCTTTGGCAGCGGTCCTTTCTCGCTGAACAACCAGCTCATCCTGACCGCCATGCACGACTGCGACCACATGGACCAGATCGTGAAGATCATCGAGGGCTGAGCCGCCCCCATGCCCGACTCTTCCCAGCCCCTGGCCGAGCGCATCCGCCCGCGCGATTTGGGTGGCTTTATCGGGCAATCGCATCTGGTCGGCGCTGGCAAACCGCTCAACCGCGCCTTACAGCAGCGCACAGTCCCCAGCATGGTGCTGTGGGGTCCGCCCGGCGTCGGCAAAACAACCCTGGCGCGCATGATCGCCGATGTCGCTGGCAAGCCCTTCTACAACTTGTCGGCGGTCTCGGCGGGCAAGGCAGAATTGCGCAATATCGTGAACTCGCTGCGGCGCGCGCAAACCAGCCAGGGCGGGCTTTTCCAGGCGGACGAAGACCCCCAGCCCGCCAGCGCCATCCTCTTCCTGGACGAGATTCATCGCTTCAACAAGGCGCAGCAAGACTTCCTGCTGCCTTATGTCGAAGATGGCACGATCACGTTGATCGGCGCGACCACCGAAAATCCCAGCTTCGAGGTCATATCGGCGCTGCTTTCGCGCATGCAGGTCTTCACGCTTTCCCCACTGACGCATGAAGAACTGGAGCAGATCATCGCGCGAGGGGTGGACGCCTTGCAACTGGAGATCGAGCCGGACGCCGTGGCTTTCCTGGCGAATTATGCCAATGGCGATGCCCGCGCCGCGCTCAACCTGCTGGAAAATGCCGCCCGCCTGTATCGTGCCGAGCGCATCACCGCCGAGCACTTGCGCGAGACCCTGCAATCGAAGCATCTGCGCTATGACAAAAGCGGCGAAGAGCATTACAACACCATCAGCGCTTTCATCAAAAGCATGCGCGCCAGCGACATCGACGCCGCGCTCTATTATCTGGCGCGCATGGTCGATAGTGGCGAAGACCCCAAGTTCATCGCCCGCCGCATGGTCATATTCGCCAGCGAAGATATTGGCATGGCCGATAGCGCTGCGCTGACCGTGGCCAACGATGTCTTCCGCGCCATAGAGACGATCGGCTTGCCCGAATGCCAGTTTCATCTGGCGCACGGCGTTGTGTATCTGGCGGGCGCGCCCAAAGACCGCAGCGCCGGCCGCGGCTACTTTGATGCGCTGGAAGATGCCAGGCAGCACGGCAACCTGCCCATCCCGCTGCGCCTGCGCAATGCCCCGACCGCCTTGATGCGCCAGCTGGGCTATGGCGCGGGCTACCAAGCCTACACGGACGAGAGCCTGCTGCCGGAGGAGCTGGAAGGCAAGCGCTACTTCCGCCCGTGAGCCGCCCCTATTCCCGTCTTGTCGATAGATTTCGCGTGTGCTTTGCTTCTTAGTAGCACCAAGTAAGTCATGCGAAATAGGTCGGTACTATTCTGATTCGAAATCTGTAGGGGCGAGACAAGTCTCGCCCACTATGTCGCCATCATACATGTGGGCGACTCAAGAGTCGCCCCTACGACGTTCCTGCCATTCGTTGCCTTTCTTTTTTGGTCATACCTCTCCGACCTGTCGGGGGCTCACTCCACGCGGAAGCTCACATGCCAGGGCATCAAGCGCCGCTCGAGCAACAGCACCGCCAGATAAAAGGCGATGCCGATGATCGATGCCATCATGATAGCCGTCCAGGCTTTGGCGAAGTCGAAAGCCGAGGCTTCCTGCGTGATATAGACGCCCAGCGTGGCGCGCGGTCCACCGAAGAACTCCGCCACCACCGCGCCGATCAAGCTGAGGGCGCTGGCGACGCGCAGGGCGCTGAA
>DAOUJB010000088.1:0-3186 GCA_034423155.1 Anaerolineae bacterium
ACTTGGCGGCTCTGGCTCGCTGAGGCGCAAAGACACGCCGATCGCCACCAGCGCGGCCAGACAAACGACGATCCAGCGCGGATTCACCGCCTTGTCCATGCGTTTTGTCAGAAGAAAATACGCTGCCAAGCCCAGCGACCCCAGCGTCCCGACGAAGCCTGTCAAATACACGAGCAGATCGGGCAGAAAGTGAATGCGCAGCTGGAACTCGCGCTGCAGCCCATCGGGCGTGCGCACTTCAAACTTCGCGACTTTGGCGTTTATCCACGGACAGTAGGTTTTTTCTCCCCGGCCGATCTCGCCGCGTTCCTCGACATGCAGCGATTCGATGCCATCGACGCGCCAACTGATATTCACGCAATCGCCGGGAAACAGCGCCCAGGCACGGTCGGCGGCGAAGTGAAGCGTGGTATCGCCGTATTGCTCGTTGATGACGGGGATGGGGCTGTTGGCAGCGATGACGATCGCCAGCAGCAGAAGCAACAGGGTCAGGCTGGCCGCGGTGGCGCGCGTGGTCAGGCGAAATCGGCGCATCACTTAACCTCTCCCTGTCTCGACGGGGGGACCGGTTGACCGCCGACGGACGACCCCGTCCAACAGGGTATTGGCGCGCTCGGGAATGGGCGCATCGGCATCGAAGAGTTGGCTGGCGTCATAGTCGATCTCCATATCCCAGCCCAGCCAGGCGGCCGGGTCTTCAATCAGCACAGCCGAAAAGTCTTCGCGCAATTCAAAGACGAGCGTGCGCTGCAGCAGTTGGTCGGGCGCGTCGCTGTTGAACAGTGTTTCTTCATCGGGCGTCGCCTTGCAATAGCCATCCACCCGGCAAAAATAGGCATGGGGAATCGTGCCGCCATGATACAAAAAATAATAGATGCTGCTGTCCAGGCTTCTGCTGACGAGAAATTCGGCGAGGTCGGTCGCGCGGAATTGGTCGGGGGTCAGTTCGGTGGTCAGCATGACAGCCACGCCCTCCTGGAATTTCGGCGCCGCTTCGACCAGGCTGTGCAAGAGCAGCGCTTTGTGGTCGGCGCGTTCGACATCCGCTTGGCGCTTTTGTAATGCGCGCGACATGCCCGGCAGCAGCAGCAGCAAACACAAGCAACACAGAACGAGCAAACGCAGCGATTTCTGGCGCAGGCAGCGGCTGAGCAAGCCGGCCAGACAAAACAGGACGATCGCCGCGGCCTCAGGCACATAATAGTATAGACGCCACAGGTCATCGCTATATTGCTCGATAAAGATGAACACGCCCACCGCCGGCAAGATCAGCAGGCTGCCCACCAGCAAGCCAATGCCCAAACGCCGCGAATCGGGCAGTTCGCGCCTATCTTGCGCCAGATACCAACAAAGCCCCGCGCCCAGCAGCAGTCCAGCAGCAAGCGTGGCCGGCCATTCCCCGCCGCCCAAGTCGCCCATGGCAACCCGCCACGACTCCACGAAAGTGTGGCGATAGACGGCAAACAGATTGTTCAAAGGATTGGCAAGCCCAGCTCCGCCCGCATCTGCGCCGATCGCCGCTTCGAACAAGTTGCTGTAATAAAAACGAATGCGATTGCCCGATAAAAATAGCATATAGGCCAGCTTGCCGGCCGGCACCAGCAACCAGCAAAGCGTCAAGTTGATCGCGCGCGCGCTGCGATCGTGCCACAGCCACAGCAGGGGCAGCGCAACGATCATCACATAACCGCCTTCGTTGGCGAATACGCAAATCGACATCGCCAAGAAGAGGCCAGCGATATGCCAGCGTGTCGTCTGCGCCCGGCTGTCCAGCGCCAGGAAAAGCGCAGCAGCCAAAGCCAGCGCGCTCATCTGGATGGGCAGCGAACGCAGGGTGAAGAGGTGGCTGTTGACTGGATAGACCAGGCACAGCATCGCGATCAGAAACGCAAATAGCGGCGCGATCTTGTGCTGGCGCAGCAAGCCATAAAACAGAGCGGCTTTTCCCCAGATGAGCAGCATATTCAGCGCATGGAATCCCACAAAAGAGTCCGGCGACAGCAAGTTGCCCACCAGGTGCGGCAGCGTCGTCAAGGGACGGGTGGCCAGTTCAAAAGCCACCCCCCAATGGTGCAAGCCATCAACATAGGTGCGGAAGCTCCAGGCTTCATAATTGCCGATGCTGTCGAAGCCCAGCGGCAGATAGACGAGCAGCGTCATGCCCAGCAAGCCACCGACCGCAGCCAGATCGGGCGCGCGCGCAGCCAAATCCCGCCGGCGCAACAAACGCCAGGTCAGCGGGATATAAAGCGCAACCGCCAGCGCCAGCGCCACAGCCGGAAAATGTGGGGCTTGCAGCAAGCGCATGACGAAGCCCAGCAGCGCCTCGACCAGTCCGGTATCGTATCGCCACAGCCACAAAGCCAGCGCAAAAATCACGCCCGCGCAGCCCAGCCACCAACGCGAAAGTCGTCTGTCCAGCGAGGGATAACGCAAGAACCGGGCGCATAGCAGCAAGCACATGACCAGGCTCGCCAAGCCCAGTGGAAAGAAGAATGTGGTATCGCCGGATTGCTGGTTGGTGGCGGGGATGCGGCTGTTGGCAGCAATGACAATCGCCAGCAGCAGAATCAACAGCGCGAGGATGGCAACTGTGGCGCGTTCGGTCAGGCGAAATCGGCGCATCGATATCGCTTAGCTTCCCCCTGACCTGTCGGGGGCAAACCCCTCCCCCAGCCCCTCCCCGTCAGGACGGAGAGGGTAGCCAGTGCTTGCTTCCTTCCGACTCGTCAGGGAACCAAGGGGGGTCGAACGTCGGCGTTCACCATCCCAGCGGATATCGGGGATCAGCACATCGGCATGCGTTTCTATGCGCTCGCGGTGCGCTTGCAGGTCGAGCAGCATCGCCCGCACGACAGCGCGCATATCCCGCGTCGGCTGATAGCCCAGCTCCAGCAGATGCTCGCGGTCGGGCTGATAATAATGTTCTTCTTGCTCGGTGCGTGGGTTGTCATAGCGTTTGATCTGCGCGCGCAAGCCGACCTCGCCCGCGACTGACTGGACCAACTGCGCCAATTCTTCGATGGTGTACGCATTTTCAAACTGATTAAAGACGCGGTATTCGCCAGGCTCAGGTGGATTTTCCAGCGCCAGCCGCAAGCAGGTGACCGAGTCGATCAAGGGCAAGAAGCCGCGTTTTTGCCTGCCCAGCCCAAAGAGCGTCAGCGGATGCCCGATGACAGCCTG